>DAZU01000124.1:561-17525 GCA_002507425.1 Euryarchaeota archaeon UBA53 | reverse complement strand
TTAAATCGCACGGCCTTTCCTTTTGCATCGATATTACACTTCATTTCAATACCCCCTTTTTATTGGTATTTTAGATCGTATTTTTAGATAGTTAATTCGCAGGAATAGTGAGATTTTGCTAAGCAGGGATAACTTCAAAGGTGTTGTGAAGACATCTCCAGACCTTCTTGTGATTTCATTGAATATTTTCGTATATGCGTCGAGCATTATCCTTGGTTGAACTTTTGACTTTGGATCTAGATAGTCGAATAGGTGTAATGCTGAATCACGATGACGTCGGACAACATCTAGGTACTCTTTCATGAAACATCGCCAAGAATGGGTTTGGACTAGGTTAGGCTTGGTTAGAAGTTCAACGTCGATGTTATGAGATGCAAGAACATCTCTTGGGAGGTATATTCTCCCTCTTTCGTAATCTTCGCCAACATCTCTAAGGACGTTTATGAGTTGCATATGAATTCCTAAATCGATAGCGTGCAATCTTGCAGCTCTATCCTCGTATTCGTATATCTCGATTAATATCAATCCAACAGCAGACGCTACTTTGTAGCAGTAAGCTCGCAATTCGTCCCATGTGTTGCACCTCACTGGGAACAGGTCGTCTTCCATACCCTCAATCACCGTCTCAAAGTCTTGAAGCCTGATCGAATACTTGGCAAAAACGTCTTGCAGTGCAATGAAGACATGTGCATCTTGGCTAGTTACTTCACCAAGGCTTGCTTTGGTTAGGTTATTTCGAATTGAAACCAGTGCCATCAGTCTTTGCAGATGTGTCTCATAGTCATTCGAGGGTTCACGACCTTGATGTATTTCTCTCAACAGGCTATCCCTTGCGATGGTTTGTTCTCTAAGTTCCTTAGTCACTTGGACGTCTGGAATCTCATCGCCATCAACGATGTCATCAACCCAGCGGCACAATGCATACACAGCATGGACAGCTCTCCGTTTTTCATAATCCAATGCAGAGAAGGAACTGTAAAATGTGGTAGAAGCGTTTTTACAAATCACCTGACAGTGTTCGTAAGCAGCGTCTAGTGTAGCGTTGTTCATTTCAATGCCTCAAATTTGTGTTGGGTTGCTTGGAGTTATTTCTGACTTTTGAGATGCCTGCATGTTGGGTTTGCTTCGGCGCTTTCGGCTCTTGAACCATGTGTCAACGCCGTTCCAATCTGGCCTGATACCTAGGCTATCAAGAAGCAACTTGGAACTTATTCTTGCTGATTCATAGATAACTGGAAGTCCACTTCCTGGGTGAGTTCCCCCACCTACTAAGTATAGATTCTTTATCTCGTCGAATTCATTCTTTGGCCTTTTCCAAAGCATTTGGTCTAGCCCATGAGCGAGGTTGAATACTGCCCCTCGATAACAATGGTCTCCCCAATCCTCAGGTGTGATTACCAACTCGGAAACTATGCTTTCTCTCAAGCCTTCAAATCCTAGTTTGGTTTCTATTTGGTCGATTATTCGGTTACGGAACGGGTCTTTTTCATTATCCCAGTTTATGTTTTCGTGAATGTGGGAAACCGGAACTAGTGCGTAAACAGTAGAACACCCTTCTGGAGCCATTCCCGGATCAGTGATGCACGCATTTTGCACGTAGACAGATGGATCATCCCAAGTTAGTCGGTGATGCTTTTCGATATCTTCTAAGTTCGAAACGTAATCCTTGGAGGCGTAGATTTGGTGATGAGGCAAATCGTCGAAAGTTTTGTTGACTCCTAGATAGAGCATGAATGTCGAACAAGAGTATTTCTTTTTGTCGATCTTTTTGTTTGACCACTTGCGTCGGACATTATCAGGGAACAGTGAGGTCATTCCTTGAGCAAAGTCAGCATTCATGACAACCTTGTCAGCATAGAATTCACCTTTGTCTGTGACAATCCCTTTGATGGTTTTTTTGTCCATTATGACTTTAGTTACGGGTTCTTCCATTCGGAATTCGACACCCATGTCTTTTGCGATTTCACTCATTCTCTGGGAAACGCTGCCTAAGCCGCCCATTGGATGGAATATTCCGTATTCATATTCTAAGTAAGCCAGCATTGTGAACAGAGATGGACAATTAAACGGAGACATACCGAGATATTTTGTTTGGAAAGACATTGCAAGCATTAACCTTTCATCGTCGAATACTTTCATCAAATCCTTAGCAACGGACCGATGTGGTCTCAAGACGCCGGCAACTCTTGCGGCTCTTGATGATATTAAGTCGGTGGCTCCGAACCATGGTTCTTGGAGACATTGTTTGGATTTTTCTAATTTCATGTTGTTGTCAGCCAGATATTTCCTGAAACCTTCTGCATTTTTCTCACCAGATAATGCGGCGATTCTCTCGCACATCTGATCGACATTACTGGTGCAATCTAGGACACCTCCTTGGCCGAAAATTAGCCTGTAATTTAGATCGAGTTTTTGTAATTTTAATTCCTCATGCGCATCGAGTCCGATGGCTTGGAAAATGTCCTCAATGACCTCAGGATAATGGAAAAATGTTGGGCCTAGGTCGAATTTGAAGCCGTCCCTTTCGAAGACCTTGTTTCTTCCTCCTACTCGTGCTGACCTTTCAAATACGGTCACCTTGACTCCTGATTTTGCCAGTAGTAGAGCAGATGCTAGACCTCCTGGCCCAGCACCGATTATTGCAACAGATGGTTGGTTTTCATTTGACATAGTTTTCACGCCGTGGTATTACTTATTAAAGAGCGGTTTTTTTTCAGCATAGACCGTTGTGATAGAGGGATTCTCTTCAACAATGTAGTAGGATCTATCAATGTAGCGAACTCATCTAGGTATGGTCCCATTGATGAAATTAGGTCGACTGAAGGGTGTCCTTTAAGGACCATTCCATCCATATACATTAATGAGCGAATTATTGGAAATGCATCATCGCCAAAAGAGCATCCAGCTAGGACCGCAGCACGAATAGTCTTCATCATCTGTTCGGTAAGAGAGACCTCACTAACCGAAGTGCCCACAAATCCGTCATACAATTCAAACATCGATGAATAGTATGTTTCCAATGTGTCCCCAGTTGGAGCAACGTCTGCCATTGTTAACATAGCATCAAATGCATTTTTTAATTCTCCCTTGGCAAGGAAATAGAAGAAGCCAAACAGAGCCTTTCTGACATGTTCAGGTGCTTCACAAATCGCCCCTGTGTCTATGAAAATGAAGTCTTTGTCCTTTGTCATCATTGCATTTCCTGGATGTAAATCCCCGTGGAAAATACCCATTCCGAACATGAATGCTCCATGAATTCTGAATAGTTGTAACAAATCATCCCATTCCAGAGTTCCAGAATTCAAGTGCGACTCTAGTGTTGGGGATGTAATTTCTTCAATAACTAGAACCCTCTCGTTTGACAGATTTTCCCAAATTTTTGGGAAACTTAGTTTTGGCATCGGGAATTTGTCGGAATACTCTTCAGAAAGGTCTTTTAAGCGATTTTTCCCTTTTATTTCGTTGAGTAGATTTAGTTCTCGCAATGTGTAGTCTTCTATGTGTGAAAGGAGTCCAACAGGGTTTCCAACCTTCTTCAGTTTTGGATTGAAAAAAAGGCCCATCTTTACCCAACGCTTCATCCTCTTGACATCTTTACGAAATGATTTCTCAAAATCAGCTTTTATTATTTTAATCACGACTTTGGTTCCGTCTAGTAGCTCAGCGCGGTGTATTTGTCCTATACTGGCAGCGGCAAAAGGTTCTGAATCTATGAATGAAAAGTTGTCTCGGAAATTTTCGTCAGTGTAACGGGAAAGTAGTCGCTCAAAGTTTTCTTTCGGTATTGTTGGAGCGCGACTGTAGAGCTCTTGCAGTTGTATGCACCTGTCTGGGTCCAAGAGATCAGGTCTTAGAGCACAAATTTGTCCTATTTTTACTGCTAGTAACCCCATAGATTGAATCTTATCAATATCAACAGGCTTGTTACCTTTGAGTTCTCTGGCAAAACTCAGAAGTGTCGTCAGGCGCATGTTTCTATCTCCGTTGGTTAGTATTTCAATCTACGTTTAATTTCTTTAGTCGGACAACTCAAGGGTATCGCTGTTGTGCCTGTGGATGATGTAATGCCACAAACTTTCTGAGTCTTCATCGGCAGCAACTCTCTGTATTACAATGTTAGAATCTTTAGCAAATCTATTGGATAGAGCACCCTCTATTATTCCATCATCCATCTCCCACATCGGCAATGCATCTACATCATCAAGTGGTGGATGGTGAAGACCAACACGGACATGGAAGGACGGGTCAACATCATACTCTAAACTTCCCAAACCTGCATACTCCCACCAATCCATCATCTCGTCTAAGAACTCTATATCGTGCTCAATGCCACGTAATGAAAATGCTATTTCTTGTCCGACTCTATTACCTATTTGTCTAAGCATCAAGCCAATATCTATACCAAGGACCTTCAAGTTTGATAACTTGCCTTCAGTGAGTTTTCTTCTCGCTTCATTGACCTCATTGCCGGCAGCAAAAAAAGCCTCTGGATCAAAAGGAGTATCTTCATCTGGAAGTTCGTCAATGCCAAGAGCAGATGTGATGTTCTTCAAAAAAGAGCCCTCTCCTATTGTGAGTTTCAGAGGGTCGTTGATCTGATTGTCAGTGTATCTTGCGACAGCAGTATTGAAATTTACAGCATTTTCCCAAATTGTGTCAATTAGATTAAGATGAGATTCCGCAAACGGAACAGATTCGATTGTTAATGCAGCATCATCCTTGCCCCTTCCAACGGGGTTGTCCTCGATGTTTAGGTATTGGACAACCTCGTTATTGTCCCTAACAAATCCGAGTGATTCCAATTCGTTTGAATGGCGGACTTCTATCGAATCGTGTAGCTCCTTGAAGAAACGAATTGTCCTGCTATCAAGGTGAGTGATTATTTGGATGACTACTCCTCTAAGAGCTGCTGTGTTCACTGCCTCAAGGGCATCCGGATTTCTGCAAAGATGCAAAATCCCGTATTGCCCAAGTAGAAGAATCAGTCTCTCATCTGCATCTTCAGCCATCATTTTTAGACGACTGTAAATATGGGTTCGCTCTTTTAAAACAGCGAATCTAGGGTCGTCAACACTCTTACTTCTCGAGGATTTTTCTGGTTTTTTTGCGGTTACGTTCTTTGATAGTTCTTCATAGCCCTCAACTAATTGGCCCAATTGTTGTTTTCTCATGCCTATAATATGTTCAATAGCCTGATGAACATCTAAACTAGAAAAAAGCATTGGACGATCGGCAGTAACAGTGACAATCCCCATTTCTTGTAACCGTGAAAGGCTATTATATGCATCCAGCCTAGTTGTGTTGAGTTCTTTAGCCAGTTCTGATGCTTTCATTTTGGGGTTTGACCCAAGAATCATAATCGACTGAACTTCTCTATTGTTGAGACCAGATTCTACTAGAAGTTCTTCCCACATTCAATTGCCCCCAGAAACACTCGATATTGCAGCTAGAATCTTTGCAACGTGACGCCTTGGTCTAAATAACCAATCGTAGACATATTTCACTTTATTATCAGGCCCAACGACAAAAGAAGATTTTGTTGGAAATTGTCCAAGGTGCATAGGTATGTTGTAAGAAACACCCACCTTTCTATCCACGTCTGCTAAGAGTGGAAAAGGTAAATCACCAATTGTGGATTTGAAATCTTTAAGTTTCTCATAGGTTCCAGGGCCAATTCCAATGATTGAACATCCAGAAGATTTGAACAACTCGTATTGCTCCTTAAATGTCAAACATCCACGTTTACAAGTAGGAGAGTTATTTCTTGAGTAGAAGAAAATAACTCGCCACTCGCCATGCAAACTAGAACTATCGAACATAGTTCCATCGTCAGATTGTAAGATAAAATCAGGTGCGTTTTGCCCTATTATACTGCTTGTCATATGAATCGCCATCTAGACCCTTAATAGGTGTCCCATTCGGTCCGCTTTCGTTCTAAGATATGAACGATTGTGTTCACTTGGAATGATAACAATTGGGATACGAGATTTTACCTTTATTCCATTCTCTAGAAGTTGTCGTCTTTTCTCAGGATTATTAGTCATGAGGTATAATTCATCATACCCTATTGTCTTCAACATTTCAGCTGCGATATCATAAGTTCTTGCGTCTGCTGGAAGTCCTAGTTCTAGGTTGGCATCGAGTGTGTCAAGCCCTAAGTCCTGTAATGCATAGGCCTGCATCTTGGCATAGAGGCCAATTCCGCGGCCTTCCTGTTTTAGATATACGATCGCTCCAGATCCGTGCTCTTGAATTTCCTGCATAGATGTTTCAAGCTGTGGTCCACAGTCGCACCTTAGGCTGCCAAAGGCATCTCCAGTTAGGCACTCTGAGTGCACTCTAACCAAGGGGGTTATTTCAGGATTTTTCAGATATAACAATGCGTGTTCTTTACCATTATCAGGGTCAATAAATGCCCTTATTCTGAATGTTCCAAATTTTGTCGGCATGTTCGCATCTGCTTCAACGATGCTAGTCTCTTGCTTTTTGCTGAGCATACCAAATGAAATTTTCTCATCTGTTATAATAACGTGTTCATACGCTGACAGGTTAGAAACGGCCCATTATATACATGTCTAAGCGATATTCCTCTATGGGTAGCGTAATCTGCGATTTGGGTGTTGCAGCAAGGGCTATCCAAGGTGACAAGATATTACTGGTTAAAGAAGCCAGAGGCTATCATC
Organism: Euryarchaeota archaeon UBA53; assembly: GCA_002507425.1. Classification (GTDB taxonomy): domain Archaea; phylum Thermoplasmatota; class Poseidoniia; order Poseidoniales; family Poseidoniaceae; genus MGIIa-K1. Next base: position 10,842 of record DAZU01000124.1, on the reverse strand, counting down.
AAAACCGCTGGGGATTTCCCAAAGGAAGTGTAGACAGCGGAGAATCACCTGAAACCGCAGTGCTCCGTGAGCTCAATGAAGAAACTGGGGCGAGTGGTTCGATAATAGGTCTGTCAGCGGTTAGATCGACAATTTATGCTGAAAAACCCGCTGTTTTTCTATGCTATGACGTCAAAATTGACAAGCAAACCTCGCAATTCGATGATAGGGAAATCAAAGATGTGATGTGGGCAGACCTTGAGCAACTAAAATCCCTAGATTGGGTTTCAGACACAATGCACAACTTAGCAATCGATGCTTTAAGTGGTAGTAGAATGTCTATCCAACCGTCCAGACCCCTCTCCAAGTATGATAAACCATACAACGTCTACAGTATAAACAAACAATCCGAATACAAATTCAGGTGAGCAGATGATTCCAGAAAGTAGACTTCGTATTTTTAATCAAGGCATAGGCTCTGGTGATTGCGTTGTATACTGGATGATCTCTGCTAGACGAAGTAACTATAACCACACATTAGAACATGCTATTCACCTAGCTACACAGAAATCCCTGCCCCTGGTCGTTGTAGAGCCGCTAGCAATCGCTCACAAGTGGGCAAACGACAGGTCGCACACCTTTGTGATTCAGGGTATGATGGACAACAAGAAATCATTCGAAGATTCCCCAATTACATACATACCATACGTAGAAACAAAACCAAATGAAGCACGAGGTCTTCTAGAGAAATGGATAGAAAATGCTAGCGTTCTAGTAGTGGATGATTTCCCTGTATATCATCCCAGGAAGGTTATGGAAATTGCTGTTTCTCTAAACAAATGCGAAGTTCATTGTGTTGACTCTAATGGATTCATTTCGATGCGCCCAGGTAGAGAATTTACTACCGCTTACTCGCTGCGCAGACACTTGCACAAATCTATAATTCAACATATGTCAGAGTTTCCATCAAAAAATCCAATTAAAAACGCTATTGGATTGCCCATATACCCAGAGAGCAGAATCAAAAAAATCTTCAAGGATAGCGAGACTCCAATGACCCCCTATGAGTTTATTTGGCGAATATGTGAAGGAAGGGATGTGGGATTGGAGGCGCTCTCAGTTCTATTAATAGATCACACTGTCCCCCCTGTTCAGCATGTAAGTGGCGGGCCGAAAGCTGCAAACATGAGATGGAGAGAATTCCTGAAAAAGAGACTTGCTGTATACTCAGAAAATAGAAACCAACCAGAATTGAACGGCTCAAGCGGATTGTCACCCTACATTCACTTTGGCCACATAAGCGTTCATCAGATACTATCTGACATATTCGAAACCCATGATTGGAACATATCAAAAATAACCCCTCCAAATGACGGCCGTAGAGCAGGATGGTGGGGATTACCAAGTGATGTAGAGTCATTCCTTGACCAAATTATAACCTGGAGAGACCTTGGATTCATCCACTGCACGAAGGTTCAGAATCACCACAAATTTGAATCAATTCCTGAGTGGGCTCAAAAAACCTTAGCTGAACATGAAAATGACGAGCGACCTTTCATCTACTCATTTGATGAATTCGAAAATGCTGAAACGCATGATGAACTTTGGAATGCCGCACAAAGACAACTTAGAACCGATGGAATGATTCACAATTATCTGAGAATGCTTTGGGGGAAGAAAATTCTAGAATGGACGCCCACCCCTCAAATTGCAATGCAATACATGGTTGAACTAAATGACAAATGGGCACTTGATGGTAGAGATCCTAACACATACACAGGTATAGGTTGGGTACTCGGCAAATTCGATAGAGGTTGGACAGAGAGACCGGTTTACGGAAAAATACGCTGTATGACCAGTGACTCAACAAAAAGAAAATACCGCACCAAGAAGTATATTGAAACCTACTCCTTATCCCCATCTAAGCAGCGATCATTATTCTCAAACGTCGCCGCAAATCATTCCAACATCACCTATGAAAGGAGGAATTGAGATTCCGACCTTTAATCATGAATATACTCACAAAGCATCACAAAAAGAAATTTGGGAATGGTATGATAGCCCTGGAGCATTTAGAAGAATAATGCCAGAATGGGAAGGGATTAGTCCCATACAAGCAGGGGCTTTAAGAGACGGAGAAGAGACTATTTTCAAAGTCAGCCTTGGCCCAATAAAGCAGAAATGGATTGCAAGACATCATAGCGTGAAACCAGGCGAATCGTTTGCAGATACCATGATTAAGGGCCCATTTGGATCTTGGGACCACCATCATCAGTTTATTCCAAAAACCGACGACGAAACTGTTGTCTCCGATGAAGTCAACTATCGACTACCTTTTCATATCTTCACAGGCTGGACAGCCGGTTTTACAGTTCTGCCAAGAATGAGACAAATGTTCCACTACCGTTCGACTAGGGTTACCAAAGATTTGGATCGAATTGCCCAATATTCAGACAAACCAAGACAGAAGGTTCTCGTAAGTGGTTCAACAGGTATGATTGGTCTGCAATTGTGTGCTTTCCTGGAAGCTGCCGGGCATGACGTGTACAGGTTGTTACGCAAGCAAACCAAGTTACCTCCAGATGTTAACTCTGACAAAATTGTGATTTGGGACGACATTTCTGGAAAGATAATCAACGGTGAAATGGAAGGTTTCGATACAATAATTCATCTTGCTGGAGCTGGAATTGGAGACAAGCGTTGGTCAAAAAAGAGGAAAAAACTCATCAGAGATAGCAGAGTTATACCTACTACAAACCTAGCAAACATCATTGCAAAACTCGATACACCACCATCCAAATTACTCTGCGCCTCAGCCGTCGGATTTTATGGAAATCGGGGTGTTGAAGTCATTGATGAATCCTCAAAACCGTCAGACGATTTTTTATCTACAATTTGTCAAGAATGGGAGAACTCTACAAAATCTGCATCAGATTCAGGTGTAAATGTTATACACATGCGAACTGGAATTGTTGTTTCCCCATTTGGCGGTGCTTTGGCAAAACTTCTCCTGCCAGCAATGATGGGGGCAGGTGGCCCTGTTGGTGGTGGTAAGCAAATGCAATCTTGGATATCTCTTGATGACGAGGTATACTCTATTCACCACTTGATGATGGAAGAATCTTGCACGGGTGCGTATAACCTTACAGCTCCAAACCCAGTGCCTCAAAAACAATTCATGAAAGTCTTAGGGAGAGTATTAAAACGTCCTGCATTTATGCCACTCCCGGGATTCGTCCTCAAAATGATGTATGGCGAAATGGGCAAGAAACTTGTGCTAGAAGGACAAGACGTCCGACCGACAAGGCTTCTCGACTCTGGATATAAGTTCACACATACAGAATTAGAGGATTGTTTCCGTAACTGTTTAGGTAAGATTAAATTTACTTGAAATATGGTTATAAGAAAGGGGTATGATTCAGTTGGATTACTACCTCAGACTTTTATCTAATCTCGATACAAATACAATGATGAATCTTGCCATCCCGCACTTAATTGCTGTGGTGGGGTTTCTAACCTGTGGGATGATGCTATATCTTGCAGTATTGATTTACCGAGCAGACCCAAAGAATCCAAAAAATAGGTTCTTGTCATTTTTACTTGCAGCAGAAGGAATTGGCGCAGGCGCATTGAATTTTTTCGGATTATACCCCTTCCCGATAGAGTTTCTAGATTTTCTTTACTCTGTGCGGTATGTTAGTGGATCTACTGGCATGATAAGAATCATATTTTATGCCTCGATTGTCGCATTCTATCTTGATCGTGGATTTCTAAAGAAAATAAGATCTTTATATTCATCAAAAGTACTTTGGTTAACTCCAATTATAGGATTCCTGCTATTTGTTTCCACTGTTACAATTTTAGGAGGCGAAATTCAAGCCATAGGTGATATGTATGCTCTTGAATGCACTGACGCTGATGAAGGAAATAACGAAACATATGGGGGTAGTGATTTCATGTTCAATACGACATGTCCACAATCGCTAGAACCCGTATATCCATTGTCAATAACAAAAATTGGTATCGGGAAATTGCAACCTATCTTAGTACCAGCTACCGCCTTGTGCTTACTAATTTCTACAATTTGTCTCTACCGTATAGACCTTGATGCCATTACTGAAGATTCTTCTTTCGATTCGAGAGAAGTTAAAGCGATCAGATTTGGATTTTTAATTAAACTAATATTCCTAGTTGGAGCAACTGCGCTGATATTAATTGCAAGCAGTATGCTCAAGGGCGACGAATTAGATGGTAGTGACATAATTCAAGAAAATCTCTTCTTTAGTTTATTCCAATCAATAACATTGTTCATGAACATATTTGGGTCTTTTATGATGGGAGTGTTATTTGCTTATGCAGTCCTGAAGCAAGATGTTCTAGGAATAGATGAACAACTTCGCAAGACTTTTACTGGAACCATATTCGCAGGTATAGGAGCCATTTCCTTCATTGCTGGAACGGAGATCATGGAGAGTGTAGCTGGTGTTGGATGGGTAGGTGCAGTGATTATGGGGTCTGCATTAATTGTTGCACGCAAACCACTCATAACATCCATTCAATCAGTATCAAACCTATTACTTCCAGAAGTGCATACAAAGGATGAATCAGCCTATTTGGAGCTTTACAAGTTGGCAATAAAAGATGGCAACATAAGTGAAAAAGAACGAACTATGCTCAAATTACAAGCGCAAACATACGGATTGTCAGAAAAACGAGTCATTCATCTTGAAGATTGGTTCGATAATAATGAAGAATCCAATGCTGACAACACGTCCAAGGGTAATAACACCAATTCCCATGATTCACAAATAGTATCCAATAGCACCCAACAATTACTTTCTCAACCAGTTGTTGCTCAACAATGGACTGATGAAGCGGGTAATAATTGGTGTCGAATGGCGGATGGTAGCACGCTTTGGTGGAACGGTAAAGAATGGCAGAAATTGTAGATTGAGGTGTTCAAGTGGAGTATTATTTCAGATTAATCTCAAACTTAGATGAAAACACTATGGTAAATCTTGCTATACCTCACATTATAGCATTATTAGGAATTTTAACATGTGGTATGATGCTCTATCTAGCCCTCCTTGTTTACAGAGCCAGCCCCTCTGATCCAAAAAACCGGTTTTTGTCATTGTTACTAGCTACTGAAGGAATAGGTGCTGGCGTACTGTATTTTTTCAGAATCTATCCATTCCCTCCAGAAGCAATTGATTTTTTATTTAATGTAAGATACATCTCAGGCACGAGTGGAACCATACGAATTATGTTGTATGCCTCAATTATTGTTTTCTATTTGAATACTCCATTAACAAAAAAGGTTCGTTCGTTCTACAAGTCAAAATGGATATTGTCTGTGCCTGTTGTTGGTTTTTTACTTATGATTGGATTAATGGCCGCTTTAGGTGGAGAGGTAGAATCTGTTGGAGACATGTCAATCCTTGAATGTACGGAATCTGGTGAGGGTAGACCTGCTACTTATTCGGGTGGAGATTTCATGTTTAATACAGAATGTCCAGAGTCTCTTGAACCAATATACCCTGTATCAATATCGGTTATTGGGATTGGAAATTTGCAAACAATTCACCTTTTGCTGATATGTACTTCGATGCTCATAGCGACGATGTTTCTCTACCGTTTGGATGGCAAGGAAGGAAATGCGGATATTATAATAGACATAGATGAAGTGAAAGCTATGAGGTTTGGATTCTTGGTAAAATTAATCTTTACTGTTGGAGCAACAGTATTAGTTGTTGCCGCTACTAACCTGATTTATGATGCAGAAGAGAAAGGATTGGTAAATGATATTCTTCAAGATAATTTATTTTATCCAGCACTTCTCTCTGCGACGGTGTTCATGAACATTTTTGGTTCGTTTTTGATGGGAGTATTGTTTACATATGCAATTTTGAAGAAGGATGTATTAGGAATTGATGAACAACTTAGAAAAACCTTGACAGGAACTATATTTGCTGGTATTGGTGCTGTTGCTTTTATTGCTGGCACTGAACTGATGGAAAACCTAGCCGGCGTTGGATGGCTTGGAGCAGTTGTCATTGGAATTGGACTAATAACATCTAGAAAAACCATTAATGCAATACTTTCGTCTGTTGCTACCAAAATATTACCTGAAGTCCATACTAAGGATGAAGCCACATACCTAGAATTATATGGACTAGCAACCGAAGATGGAAAGATTAACCAGAAAGAGAGAAACATGTTGGATGCCCAAGCAAAAAGTTACGGCTTAACCCAAGAAAGAGTAAAACACTTACAAGCTTGGTATCATGAGAATTACAAATTGAATGAATCTGAAGAATGATTAGATTTTTTTGAATTGGTAAAATGATTTTCCCATTTTATTCGTTTAGATTTGACATACAAATCAATCTAATTCTAAAATATGTGGAATATCCATGAAATCAATCGGGCTATCTGCCTCAAGCATGAATTTTCCTTCGTGTTTTATTCCGCGTATTATATTCTTACCAACACGGAAAAGTGGCCTTTCAGCCCATTTTTTTTGAAAATACCGTGCTCCATTAATTTCCGGCAAATCACGATTTTGATCCCATTCACATCGGTATGCTTTACTTGATATGGTTGAAAGAAATGAAGCTGTTCTGTAATTCCAAATCCATACACCAATACATGCGGTAACTTGGACTATTTCTGGTGGCTGGAATAAGAGAGATAATGCAAAGATAGGAGTTACTAGGAGAACTAACATATCAACCCGACCAGGAACTATTGTTGTTCCAAGCCAGACAGCAATCATGGACAGAAACATACCAAAGGCTAGAAGAATGCTTGAATAGATTGTGTCCAATTTCCACATTACCAAAATTCCTGCAACAATTGGAAGTATAGACCATGCCATTGGATAGAGCATTTTTGTTCCAGCACTGGTAGTTTTTACCTCAACCCAGTCCATGATTCAATCCACTATGTTATGGGGTTCAAAACTTTGGTTGCTGAGGTTAGGACATCTACTCGCTGAATTGATAGGATAAGGTTAGGTTTCTCGCAGCATAAACCTCGTCTACTCTTCTTACCTTTGTTGTGACAGGTGCATTGTGTAATGTGTCAGCATCTTCTTGAAGAACCTCTACAAATTTTTTGGCAAATTCGTCTAAAGTATCTTTTGATTCTGTTTCTGTCGGTTCAATCATCATACACTCAGGAACGACTAATGGGAAATATACTGTTGGGGCCATGTAACCCTTATCCAGGAGACCCTTTGCTACATCCATGGCACCTATTCCCATTTTTTCCTTCATAGGAGCTAGTGATAGTGTGAACTCGTGTTTTGCAACATCAACTGGAGCTCCATCGCAGAACAAATCTGATACACCCTTTTCTTTGGCTTCCTCAATTATCTTGTGCCGGAGATAATTAGCATTCAGGACTGCATGCTCGGACATTGTCTTAAGCTGATTTCCGTATCTGCGGTAATAAGCCCAACATCTAATCACAGCACCACTATTTCCATGCCACTGTTGAACTTTGCCAATACTATGTTCTGGCTCATACCAATGATACCACCATTCGTGATTTACTGCTGTAATTTTATCTCCTGGCAAAATCGGCCTTTTTCTAACGACTGGACCGGGTAGGAACTCAGCAAGATGTGATTTAACACCTATTGGTCCGGAACCTGGACCTCCTCCACCATGAGGTTGACTGAATGTTTTGTGTAGGTTGTAGTGAACAGCATCGAATCCCATGATACCTGGTGAAGTTCTGCCTAAAATTGCATTGAAGTTAGCACCGTCGTAATACATTTGGCCACCAGCATCGTGAACTATCGATGCTGCTTCGGCAATGTCTGGTTCAAACAAGCCAAGTGTGTTAGGGTTAGTAATCATCATTGCGGCAGTGTCTTCCCCAACAACAGATCGCAGGGCGTCCAAATCGATTCTACCATCTTTTCTGCTTGGTATTTCCACGATTTCAAATCCTGCCATGGATGCACTTGCAGGATTTGTACCGTGTGCTGAATCAGGTACAATGACTTTCGTTCTTTGCAGTTCATCTCTACTTCTAAAATATTCTTGAATACATCTGATTGCTGTAAATTCGCCTTGAGCTCCCGCAACAGGTTGTAGGGTAACTGCATCCATACCCGCACAAATGCCTAACATTTCTTGCATTTCGTGAAATATCGCAAGTGTTCCCTGAATGTGGTGCTCTGGCTGGAGAGGATGGATATCAGCTATACCTGGCAATTGAGCGATTACTTCATTGATTCTTGGATTGTGCTTCATAGTGCACGATCCTAGAGGATAAAATCCTGTATCTATACCAAAATTACGGCTGGATAACCATGTGTAATGCCTAACCATTTCTGGCTCAGAAATTCTTGGCCATCTAGGTAAGTTAGAGCGAACTAGCGAATCTGGGATTTTTATATCATCAGTGGGAATCATTGGTTCTGGCTGTGAATACCCCTGCCCACTTGCTCCGTAGTGTTCGAATAAGTGACTCATACTGTGACCTCCTTAACCAGAGATGCTGACCACACTGCAAGATGAGCAGCCAGAAGTTCAATTTCAGATGATTTTGTCTGATCACTAAACGATACTAGTAACCAATTACCCTTCTTTGGATACCAAGTTGAAAGGTCGAAACCTCCAATCAATCCTTGGGTGTCTAAATATTCTAAACAGTCCGCTGCTAAACCTGGCAATTCAATGACAAATTCATTGAAATGTGAATTTTTTAGGTGTGGAAGTGAGATTGTTGGGATACCAGATAATTTTTCTTTGGCTAGATAACATGCAGCTAAATTCCTGTTTGCGAGTTTTTGAAGACCTTCGGGTCCAAGTAAGGACATGTGCATTGCCCCCATCAATGCAATCAATGTTTCATTAGTGCAAATATTTGAGGTAGCCCTATGTCTCCTGATATGCTGTTCTCTTGTAGATAGGGTTAGGCAAAAAGCTTCCTTCCCATCAACATCAATCGATTTTCCAACTATTCTACCAGGCATCTGGCGCAGATATGCCTTGGTGCATGCAAATATACCATACAGAGGTCCACCATATGTAATCGGAGAGCCAAGGGCTTGCCCCTCTCCAATGACTATGTCAACACCGTAATTTCCGGGAGCTTCTACTATGCCAAGGCTGACAGGGGCAACACCTAGAATGAACGCTGTATTATCTCCGATTATCTCTTTTACCTTGGTCAGTCCACCATCTAAAATTCCCAAAGGATTTGGTTGTTCTAGATACACACCACATGATCCTCTTGCTTCCGCTAGAGATTCTAAATTCAGAGTTCCATCATCATTATGCTTTAGGGTCTTAATCGTGATTCCTCCACCTTGAGTATAGTTGTAAATAACCGACATTCTTGCAGGAGGAATTAACTCGCTTATGTATACAGTATTTTTTTGCTCAGCTTTCCTGTCGTGAACGCGAACTGCACAAGTTATTGCCTCTGCTGCTGCGGTTGAACTGTCGTATACCGAGAGGTTTGATACCTCCAAGCCCACTAATTCGCTAATTAGAGTTTGAAACTCCCACATCGCTTGTAGCATACCCTGGCTTACTTCAGGCTGATAAGGCGTGTATGATGTTAGGAATTCACCTCGTGTAACTAGCTGAAACACGCTCGCTGGGACGTAATTTCGGTTTAATCCTGCTCCAAGAAAACTCACCCTATCGCCCAGGGCTACATTAGAGCCCAATATTCGACGAGCATCCGAGATAATTTCTTCCTCGGTTTGTGGGCCTCTGAGAGGGAGTTCGCCTACCGTTCTTACAGGTTCGGGAACGTCTGCAAATAGGTCATCCATCGATGACATCCCCATAGCTTCTAACATCTCTTTTTCGCGCCCGAGATTGGGTAATTGGTCAACCATATAATCGCCCTTAGTTAACTCCAAGCGCGGAGGCATGATGAATGTTGGTTTGATAGGAAAGGCAAATGAGTCAGACCCTTTAGCCCAATCATGGCCAACATAGCAATGGTAGTTACCAATGCTTGTGCGCCCGACCCAAGAGTTGAAAGACACGCGAAATGGCTAGTAGAATCGGGGCACAGCGTGACAATTCATGCTTGGGACAGGAAATCCATTTTCCCTAAAAAAGATACTAAAAATGGCTACAATATTACTCGTCATAGGTATGGCATTGTCGAACACAATGAACCAATCAAAACTTGGTTTATAAAAAAGAAATTTCTAAAAAATATAACAATAAATTCTGACCTTCTGATACTGAATGACACAGATACAAACGGAGTATATTTCAAAGGAAAGGTGTTACTTGACATACATGACCTTGCACATACTTG
>DAZU01000124.1:0-219 GCA_002507425.1 Euryarchaeota archaeon UBA53 | reverse complement strand
GAGATCCAATATGAAAAGTTATTACATGAAATTAGTGTAATGTATGCTATGTATGATCCATCACGATCCAACATAAAGGAAGGTGCCATTCCTACAAAAATGCTCGATGCTGCCGCTTATGGAATTCCAAGCGTTGTAAATGAAAACACTGCCATGGGTGATTATTGCTTGGAAAATAAAATTGGCAGCACAGCCCCATATGGCAATAAGGAAGAGATT
>DAZU01000007.1:17408-20968 GCA_002507425.1 Euryarchaeota archaeon UBA53 | reverse complement strand
GAGTAACAAGAAACTAACGATGCCTGCTCCCATCCATGATTGCCTAAACAAAATTCTAAATGGTGTCTCAAACAAATCTCGAGCAAATGTTTGGTCATCAGGAATAGTCGCCCGGAAAGCAAACAATGCCCCAATCTGAATCACGATAAACAGGAACCCTGCGAGCAGCAGCCAGCGTAACCGTGTAGCAATTTCAATCGGAGTATCGCTACTACCATTTCCAATCTCAAATAGTATGAGATGAATTCCTGCAACTACTAGGCCAAATAGCCCTGCCGAAACTAATGAAACATAGATTTCTTTCAGCGTATCAACACTTTCTAACCTAGTGTCATAGATTGTATTATATTGCTCAGCAACGGTGTCTTGTTCAGCTCTCATGAAAGCATCGATAGGCTGTCCAGCCTCAATTGAAAATGCCATTCTATCCAAGAAGTCAGACCACAACGGAGAAGGAGATTGTTGAGCTACGATTCTCGCAGCCTCAGGCAGAGATGTATGCCACTTGTCAACCAAAGTTTCGATTCGCTTCACTTCTTGAGCTAATTCTCCGTAATCTTTCATCTGTCTGAGGATATCAAAGATTGTGTTCGCTCCAACCTCACCAAGGGACAAAATCCCCATTCTTGTGATAAACATGTGCATTTCTTTTTCGATTTTTAGTGCTGAACGATTTACTTCTAAAATTGGAAAATATATGGCAGCTGCTCCGGTAAGTAGAGGCAATATAAGTAGTAAAAATACCCCTGTAAAGCCTGCAAATAATCCGCCCTCAGAAAAACCACCAGTTATCCAAATCATTAGAGCAGCGGACAAGAATCCCGCTAATGCAGATGGTAAAACGAAGAAGACAAGGAATCTTGAAACCGGCATTTCCAGCCTTCTCAAGGCGATCTGCCATATCGCCATCCTTTCCATTCCATCATCCCCTATTCAGCGCTCAGTTATGCTAACCCACGTATCTATTGCTGAGCGGAAAGTTTCCCACCCTCCGTTGTAATAGATATTGAGCAAATCAAATACATCATCATAATGAGTTAGTCCTCTATCAACCATTTCTTGTAAAGCCTCAGACCTTCGCATAACTTCGTCATAAACATCTCTCTTATTTTCAAATCCTGCCAAGGCTGCAATCTTATTCTCTAACAAATGTGATTGAAACATCCCTCGGAAGTAGTGTTTGTCCTTGATTGGATCCCACTCAAACATTCCTCGAGTTAGTACTCCATCGCTGTGCTTGTTGTAACCAATGACCTCATCAATACCGGTAATTCTTCTTGCAATTCCGCCATTTAGTTCAACAACTTCTTGGAAAATTGCAAAATTCAGATTATCAAAGAATCTTATTGGAACGTTGATTGGATCGCCTGTGAATCTTTGAATCATCTTCACAATGGATGATGCGTGGAAAGTAGCAATTACTGGGTGTCCAGTCTGCATTGCTTGGAATGCAGTAGCACCCTCAACACCACGAATCTCACCGATAATTATGTACCTTGGACGAGAACGCAGAGCTGCTTTTAGCAAATCGAACATTTCAACACGGCTTTCCTCATTTTTAGAGTCCCTTGTTACTAGCCTCTGCCATATTTTGTGCCTTACTTTAACCTCTGGAGTGTCTTCCGCAGAATATATCTTTACGTTGTGATCAATAAATGGCAAAATAGCGTTTAATGTCGTTGTTTTTCCCGATGCAGTCTCACCACTTACCAGAACAGACATACCATATTCCAAACATATCCATATGTAGGCGGCGACTTGGGCGCTCATTGTTCCCCATTGAACGAGTTGGGTGACTGAGATTGTTTCTTCAGCAAACTTTCTAATTGTAAATGAAGGACCTAACATAGATACGTCATCTGAGAATATGATATTGATACGAGATCCGTCCAGAAGTGCTCCGTCAATAATTGGTTTGTTATCCGATACCGGGCGTCCAATTCGCTCTGACATGGCTCGCAAATACCTTGCGAGAAGGTCTCTTTCCCGGAATCTAATATTGGAAGTAACCATGCCAAACACTTTGTGATCCATATGGACGTGTTTTAGACCAACTGAATGTATATCTTCTAGCATCTCATCAGAGAGAAGAGGTTCTAATGGTCCGTTTCTGATAAGGTCCCGAATTATGGTATATCGCAACCTATCTTGCTGTTCTTTTGTAACAGTGATTCTCTTGTCATCAATTCCTAAAACTTCCCACATCCTTCCCTGACGTCGGGAGCCAACCCTAACCTCAGTATCGAGAACAGTATATCTATCAATCATACCTGATAATATGTTTTCAAATTCGTCGTCAGTTGTAAAAGACGGCGCTGTTGGGGCCTCTTGAAGCAAAACTTCGATGAGTGTTCTTCGAATATTTTCTTCCTCATCCGTCAATTGTGGTTCTAGACCAAACCACAAGGTTTGGCCTTCTGAGCCATCATCAGAAACTGGGCGATACATGTGAACAAAAATTGGTTCTTTAGTTATGTAGATCAAATTCATAGGCGCAATTTTTCTAGCATCTCTATCTAATGGACCATAATAGTAGGGCCGGCTACCATATTTGGCTTCAAAATCTTTTACCCATTGAGACACATGTGGATGTGCTGCCATGACCGAATCTAAGTCACCTCGTTGGAATTTCAGGTCTTCATCAACCATCAGCTCACCGCCGTAATGTCAACTATGAAGCCCATGTATGGCTCAACTCGCCAACCCACACTAGATTGAACAGGCCCAGCCGCTCTAAGGAACCTAGTAACTACAATTGTTCTTTTTATGTCCCCACCGACAAATCCAGACTTCATGTCCAGCAGCACTTCACAGGAAGAGCGAAGTTTGTGTAACAATTTCGCGTCCATTTCTGTTGGATCAATGGTTAGTAGAAGCGATCTAGATTCACTACATACTCTTCGCAGCTTTTGAAGAACATTCACTTGTTCAATTGTTTCAAGGCCAGTAGGCATCAAAGCTGATGCTGAATCCACAACAACTACATCTGATTTTTCAATGGCTTCAGATTCGAGAACATCGAATAAACCCACTCCGTCTTTCGATTCTGCAATTACACCAAATCGTGAGAATATTAGTAACCTACCCGATGCAATATACTCTGTAATAGGATATCCAATAGACTCCATTTGCTCAATCCATCCCCTGGTTGTTAGTTCGGTTGTTATGACTAAAACCTTGGAACCGTTTTCAAGCAAACCGAATACTAGTCTCTGACTAACAAGAGATTTACCACTACCAACCTCACCTTGAATCATCCATAAACTGCGATTCGGTAACCTCAATCCCATGGCATTTGCCAAACTATCCTGTTCGAGTGTAAATTCATAACCGTCTTCAACCGGTTTTGGAGCTTCGTCAAACACTCAATCTCACCTCTGAGGATTCAGAGTCAGTACCCTTGACACCATCTACAACCGTAGATTGAACGACAATTGTAACTGTGACCAAATCATTGTCGGAGTATGCAAAATTAGCGTCCGAAACCGTAATCTCAAGAACGTGATCACTAGCCCAAACCCCACTCGCAGGGTATAGAGTAGGCGCCCCTACAACAGTAG
>DAZU01000007.1:7673-17025 GCA_002507425.1 Euryarchaeota archaeon UBA53 | reverse complement strand
TACCTGTATTTTGAAAATACAGTGTTATTTCTTGATTAGCTCCAGATGTATCGAGCAAAACGTTTCCTCTGTCACCACTAAATGAGACGTCTGTCTCAGCATCTGCAACTTTACCTTGATTGTTTTTTCCTGCAGCTTCAGCTACGTCACCCCATGATTCTAGCAGAACAACAGAGGCTATCCCGCTAATGAGTAATGAAGTAACCAGGAGTATCATTGTGCTAGAGCCTCCATCTGCCATATTTACACCTCAGTTTACAGACGCCGCTATCGTCCTGCCATCAATTGTCAACGCTACTCTAGTGGCAGTAGAATTGGAATTATCATGGATAAATTCGAAAGTTTCACCTGGAAATATGGTATCTGGTGAGTAACCAGTAATTCCTGATGACAAATTAATCGGTGCATTAGAATCAATGAAAAGCCATGAGAAGTCTGTGTTAATGTCTGTCGAGCCATCATTTGTGATATTAGCGAAAACTAATTTTCCGATGGTCACAGATATACTCAGATTAGTTCCAGTGTTAGGACCTACAACCTCAAGGAAATACAGTGAGGGATTGTAGAGATATGATGATCCGTAATTTAGGACTTCAAGTCCAGTTACTATACCTCCCGAGATTTGTAGGTTTGCAAGGAACGAGCCAGCACTTCCATTAATTTCGACTTGGCCAGGAGAGTATCCTGTTCCTCCGTCATTTATGGTGAAAGAAACCACCGCACCATCAACATTGTTAGCATTTTGAATAGAGAATTTTGCAATAGGTTCTGCAGTTGCCTCAATCTGAGCAATGGAATCTTCCACTTGCGATTCGAGTGTAGCCATCGCTAATGCGAAAACTACTAGCAATGATGTCCCAACCACCATCGCTCCAACTGCAACGCTCCCCATTTATTCATCTCCTCTTAATGCTCTTGCTCTGCGCCAGTTGGAAATCATGGCTGAAAATGTAAGCAATTCCCTGTGCGCTAAATGATCTTCAAGCGCACTCTCAGTATCCCCGGGAGCAGCCATTTGAACAATCGCTAGTAATTGCTGTCCTTCCTCTGCACTCAACATACCAGAACTCATAGCTTTTTGAGTGAAAGAGACTGCTGCCATACCAGATAAATTATCCAACAAAAGAGCAGCAACTGTCGGTGCTCCAACAGTTCCATCCGCACCATCTCCCAAGTGGGCTGGTGCCACTAAGAACGGATTAGATGCTAACGCTTGTGCCTCATATAGTTCCAGCAATGGTGCTGAGTCTTCAGTCATCAACCTCTCAGAGGCATCTGAAATAACCTCGCCCGATGCTGTGATTATGACATCACCTGCTTCATGATCTGCCTCGATGGAAGTTTCTTCAACGCTAGGCATAGTAACAACATTATGCTCAATACTAGTCTCAACCTTCCTCAAAACATCATCAACTAGGTCTAATCGGTTTGAAATCAATCTTTCTAACCCAGATGTATCTAGATTGGCTTGGACCTGAGAAGCAGGCAACACACCTGCTGTTGGTATAGAGCCAGTGCTGTTCAGCCTTGCACGAGTAGGGCCTGGAGAAATAGTCCAAGCGTCCTCTTCAGTCAATTGGCCCTGTTCGGGAACAGGAACTTGTTCGACTGCAATGTTGGACATTACCCGCAAACGTTCCTCAGATAGAGGACTTTGGGTTTCCCCGGTTTTTTCGTTATTACCGAATGGCCAAGCCATATCAGTACCTCCTGATTCTAGTTGAACCCCATTAACTTTTGAAGTTAAAATTGGGGTTCAGACCGAATCAGATAACAAGGGTTCCTCTGGTGGTGTCTGAAAGGTAAAGTGTCTCGTAAGTGGACCCACCGCCTTCTACGTGTATCCATAGAGTAACATCTCCGTTTACACCAACACTCAATGCGTCGCAAGATGCAGTAGCTGCTGTGTCAGCATCCATAACAAATGAGTAACTTACACCAGGAAGTAAATTGTCCACTGGTCCGTCACCATTTCCATCGCCAACATCGTCAACATCATCTGCATTTGTGAAATCGCCTGAAACATATTCGTAGTTTCCATTGGTATCCTCGCATGTCAGCTGGAATTGAACATTCTCTGCTGTTATAACTTCTGAACCGGGTGCGGTCTCAAAGTAAAGTAGGTATGAGTCATCAGGATCGAATACAAATACCGAATTGACCGATATCTTACCAGATATTTCTTGCTGTGTATCGCTACCTGATTGTTGTGCGTTCTGTTGTAATTTCTCACCGGTTTGGATAATTACAGCAGATGCAACCGCTGCAACTAAAATTAGCGCAATGAATACAATCATTGCACCAATACCAATCGATCCTAGTTCGTTATTTTTAATTTGATTATTTCTCTTCATGATATCACCTCAAACAACTGTGTCTCCTCTGTCAGTTCCCACATAACTTAGCGTCTCGTAGGTAGTTCCGCCACCATCAGCGCTAACAATCATGGAATGTTCTTCATTCAAAACTGGAGGACATCCAGCACCTGCAGCTCCAACATTCAGTTCTACCATGTAGGTTTCACCAGGATTGAACTGAGCTACAACTGTTGCCCCATCTAATTCAGTAGCCGCAGAAAGATCACCATCTGCAACTGCTGGAGTTCCTGCGCCATCATCACAGATAACTGACCAATGTACTGCGTCAGCTGCAATTGGCTCGGAACCGGGTGCCAGTTCAAACACCATGTTTATTTCTTCATTTCCAGCAGTTGGAGTATCTCCTACCCAGACAGTGATTATCGAAATTTTACCCGATATTTCTTGCTGTGTGTCGCTACCCGACTGCTGTGCGTTCTGCTGCAGTTTTTCACCCGTCTGGATGATAACTGCACTCGCAACTGCGGCAACCAAAATGAGCGCAATGAACACAATCATTGCACCAATTCCGATTGAACCCCAATCGTTTTCTTCTTCATTCATTCTTTTTTTCTGCATTGGTTTTCACCTCTTTTTTTCTCTACAATCCTCTCAAACGGCAAACCGCCGCAGAGTGGAACATCATCAGGCGGCGAATTCACCTCCGTCGCCCATATCAATCGATAGTGGCATCACTATCGTTCCTGTTTCATCAGGGGATAATTTCTCCACTAGTGGGAGAACATCTGCCTTGTATCCTGGCGGCATCCAAGGCTCTAGCAAAAGATCGCGAATGGTTTCCATGCTTCGATTTTGAACACGGATAGTGACATTGACTTGACCGGCTGAAATTTCATAGCCGGTTTGTATAGCGAGCTTTCTTGAAAGTGGAATTTCATCAATAGCGAAACGCAATCCGGGTTTTACCTCAAACCGCACAAGGATTACATCGCCCGGACGAATTATTGGAAGATCAATCGATTCGGGAGAACATTGCCATTCCTCTGGCACAGGAGGAGAAAGTCTCATCTCTGGAATTGGGCGAGTTCCGTCATTGCAAAGACGGACAATCAATACACCATTATCGCCGCCTGCGGGCCATCTTGTGTCGACTCCCAGCCAGAATTTTCTAAACAAGAATGGATTCAAAGCGACAGCCGAATCGACAACCAAATCGCCGATTAATTGCTCAACCTCATCTGCTGCATAACCAACTTCGCCAATTTCCGCAGCTCCCGTAGCGTTCCTAAGTCGTCTCAATATGGTCTCTATTTCGGCTTCTGTAAGTGTTTTTTCTTTGAGTAAACGGTTGAGCATGGCTATATTTCTTCTCAACTCCACAACATCTGCCTCTACCGAGGCTAAAGTCTTCTCAGCACGTCTGACAGATTTCCTCGCTCTTGCTAATTTGTGTTGTTCTAAGCTTGTTCTTGCTTCAGTGATATCAAATTCGGTTGCTGCTAGAGATGATTCTTCACTTGAAACGCCGTATACTATGTGCTCAAGCTCCTTACTTGCTCTAATCAATCTATCAGCGCTTGTTTGTGAATCTCGTATGACTCTTCGTGCATCTTCAAGATCATTTGCACCTACTTCATACTCTTCAGTCATCATTGTCCACCTCCTCGCTATCGACCACTTCCTCAAACAAATCATCAAGGTCAACAGAAATGGACATCGGTTTGTCCTGGTTTGTTTCAGTGTCGTCTGAGTCTTTACTAGAATCCCCATCTGATAGTAAACTAATGTCTTCATCCCAGTTTGCAACTTCGGCAGAAGAGGAATCTCCCTCGACGGCTATGTTCGGTTTCGGTGTAGAAATTATGGATGATATATCCAATCCATCACTTGCCAATTCTGTCAAAAGACGTGCAGGATCACCAAGATCTCTTTCGATGCGACTAGCTTGAACCTCAACTTCAGTAAGGCGACCATATAGCGAACCATACATTCTGTTAGCGTTCCATATAAGGAAAATGACACCAACGATTACTACCACGAGGTATCCTAATAGGGACAAAGCATTGGTCGAATTAGAGGCCATCTGTGGAGGGAAACCAAGTATGACACCAATCATACCAAGAATAGGCATAGACAGGATAATTGCAAGTTGTCTTTTAGCGTTAGATAGAACTTCAAAATGATCGCTATACAGAGTACTGATTCCTTTTCTAGACCTCTGGTAATCCTCGTGGATTAATTGGAACTCATCTGTCGACTTCCAAGTCATAACCCAAACCCATACTGCTGCAATAAGGAGAACCACGAGGCCTGAGAGGTTATATCCGGTCAATTGCATCAAATGGAATGCGAAACCTAAGGCTAATACACCAGAATAGACTGCTGCGAGCCTGAACTTATCATTTTGACCAACCAATCTAATCAGTCCAATAGATGTAACTAGCAGCGCTAAAAACACGACGAATGAAACTCCAACGCCAGGAGACCAAGATTCAACATTACCATCGACTCTTTTTGAGGCAGAGTCTAAACTTGTCCCGTTTATGTATTCTCCACTAACGCTCAATTCGCAAGATACTTCTTTGGATTGTGACCACCAATCAAGATTTTCATATTCAACATCCCAAGTGTAGGACCTATGTCCCCCTGGAATAATGAAGATTTCTTCCCGAACCTTATTTTTGATTACAACGCCATCACATATTAGTTCAGATTTGATTTTGAAGGCCATTGCTGTTCCAACATTTGATACCTTAGCAGAAATTGTTTGGGATTTGCCCTCAATTAGGGAGCCTTCCTCAAAATCAAAGTTTTCTATTGCTAACTTAGGGTTTGTATCAAAGTAGAATGAGAATGTGGCATTCGAGAACTCTGTAAATCCATTATGTTCATCAGGATGATATAGTCTGAATGTCAAGTCATATCCATCGTTTGTTATGATATTTGGTGAACGAGGTTCATCTATTACTATCTCTAATCTATTTGTCGCCCAAGCTTCAACTTCTGGTAGAGAGATTACTGAATGGGAACTTCCATCACAATCATTGTTAAGATTTAGATGCTGATTTACCCCCCCAACTCGGATTGCAAAGTCCCAGTCATATTTGGGGTCTGTTAAATTGGTAGAGGGTATTCGTCGCTCTGCACTACATAATTCAATCATGTATTCTGCAGAATTACTTGTTCCCTCTGGAGTATGCGACCATTGTATAGTTTCTGTTTGATTTTCATCAGAGTCTGTTTGAACATTTAGTTTGTAATCTTTGGAACTGTAAAGTCTCGACATCATTAGAACTGTTTTCGCAGTTACAGTTCCCTCAACATCTGGGTCTTTTGGATCCATTGTTAATGTAAAATCAGCAGATAGGTGGATGTCCGGGTTAAAGTCATCTAATTCAATAGAAAATTTCAGCGAAACTGATTCTTGGACTGGAAGAGAAATATTGCCTTGAGGGCTGATAAGTTCCCATGCGATAGAGTTGGTTTGCAGACCTGGCTTGAAAATGTTATACACTAAGTCAACCACAACATCCTTGTTTCCAACATTAGTAATCTCTACATCCCATTCGCGCGTTTCTCCCCTGTAATATTCCATCTCATCAGGCCAGTTTTTCAATTCTACATCGAATACAGGTGATATCTGTAAGATAAATGTCCTTGCAACTAAAAATTCACCATTATTGGCCGAGTAAAGCGAGATAGTAACGTTATGAACGTCTCCATCTGCCAATCTTTCATCTCCACCAAGTGAAGGAATAGAAATGGTTAGGTCATTTTCCTCGGACTCGTTTATCTCTAACGTCATTTGGGTTTTCTCCCAAGTTGTATTCCAACCGCCTTCGACAACCGCAGTCACGTTAAGAAACTCAATCAAGTTGCCATTATTTGTGAATTCTATATCAATAGTTTCATTCTGACCAGGAGTAACTTCCACTGTGTTATCGACTTCAATTTTCAAATCTGTATCAGCGGAAATATTTGCAACAATTGAGGCTGAGAAGTTCATGCCATTTATCGCTTCTACATACAAAGTTGCCATATGCAATTTATCTGCACTAGCTTCCGCATCTGGGTTGAGACGAATTCTGACTGAATCACTGTATCCTGGAGCAATGACAACATCTGATGGAGATTCTAGCGAGAAATCAACATCCCCTTTGGTAGAATCATCCAACCATACTGAAAACGTTGTTACAACATTCCCAGTATTGTTAATGTAAACTCTTGTTAGAGGAGATTCAAATGGCGATAAGTCGATTGTGTGGTTTGTTGGATATAACTCGAAATTAATTGACTCCTCTACTCTAATCAATAACGTGTTCATAGAAAGAATTTCACCAGTGTCTCTGTCTTCCACCCTTATTGTCAACGGCTGAAGTGTATCCGCAGGTGCTTGTGGATCTGTCGTAACCTTCAGGGTAACATTTGAGATATGGTTGTTCCCGGGGTTTGGATGGTCTGACATTGAAGGAGTTAGATTAGCAACAATTGACGGATTATTTACATCGGAAGTTTCCAGAGTTGCTACCCAAAATTGGGGTAGATCATCTTCAATTACCAATCTGTAACTAGATATGTCATTTCCTGTGTTAGCGAATTTTATTGGTATATCAGTGAGATTTCCAACATCTGCATCTAGTGGACCCTGGGTAATAATTTCACCATCGCTTATGCTTGGGATTATCACACTGATGTTTCGTGTAACGCTACTGGCAAGCACACCGCTTGATTGCTGTCCTGCTGTCAATTTTGGAGTTGCCGTAACTGGCAGTATCAACTCACCTGCCATTGGTAACTCGTCACCTGGACCATCAATTGCAAGCCATGATTGGAATATCTCATCGACTTCTAACCCCGATACGCTGTCAGGAGTGACTATTGAAGTCCATCTGACTGCTTCATTATTACTACCGGGGCTATGTGGTGTGAATGTTGCAGAAGATACCGATATATTTGCATCAACACCTCCAGTAACTGCGCCTCCTAAATTATGCCTTACTTGCACGGACAAGGATAGTATTTCGTCAATTCCACCAGAACCATTAGCCTCAAGGACTTCTTCAGGTGTTAATATTATTTGATCTGTCTCTGGACTGGGATCTACTGCTATCACTGCTCTTACCACCAGTTGAGTTGAATTTAGTGCAGGAATTCCGCCTTCGACGGGTGTTGCGGAAACCCAACTGTAGATACTATCTCCAGCGGCATTCCTTTCCCCGGAGTCCAGAGGAGAAGAAATTGGAGCAGGCGTAATTTGAACAAAAACTGTGATGTTAGATCCAACAGACAAAACATCGGTAACCGGTGTTGTCAGGATTACGTCCCAATTATCAGCAGACGAGGACAAACCCGCATCTAAATCGAACGCTGCTGGAACATTTCCAGTATTCACAATTGTAAACTCCAGCGACTCTGTTTGGGCGGGCGTGACCGTCACAGGGCCTACTGGAGCAATTACCGTGGCTTGATACTGATCTCCAACCATCACATGTGCCACGCTTCTTGCCGTGTAAGAGGAAGTGGTGCTAGTTAGATTCAAATATATGTTTTCAAGGGTTGGTTTAACAGCAGATGAAGGGACTGTTACTAGCACAGCGATAGAAGTTGACGCCCCTGCTTGAAGATTTATCACAGAGCCATCAAGGCTATTATCATGCCACCCAAGGTCAGAACCCAGTTCTACGGTTAGATTATCTTGGCTACCTAAATTGGATACAATCCAAGTCAGGGTAGTTGTAGCCCCTGGTTCAATTGCTCTATCTCCTGGGGTAGATACATCGATTATGTAATCAGAGAATGTTATTGTTTCTACGGCCCTGACAACAGTGTTTGTCCAAACTGTTCCATTGAATATCACCCTAGCCACCATTGTCCATGTGCCAAGCAAGGGGTTTGCATCAAATGAAGCTGAAAGAGTACCTCCTGCAGAAGGATATAGCAGGCTTCCGGGCTCTAGTATGAGAGTATTTGACCAAAATGATACACGATTATTGGAGTTTGACTGGTCTGTAAAATTCAATTCCATTACTGCTGATAGGTCCATAACACCATCATTTCTAACCGTAGTATCAAACGTGTGTATTGAATGATTTAGGCGAACATCGGGAAAACCACCAGTCGGGTCTGGTATATTATCCCCTAGAACAGTTCCCAGATGGAACATAGTAACGTCGAATGTGATGGAGCTCTCGTCATTATTGGTATTAGTGTCAGCGGATGAAGCAACACGAGCGAACAGAGTTTGATCGTCACCAGATAGTGCTGTCCAGTTTATTAGAATTGGATTTGAAGAGGTAGCCGCAGGAATATTGCCAAGGCTGATTGAGTTTACAGTAGTTTCAGCGGAAGAAGGAGACGCTCTGTGAACTAGGTTAAGAGTTGCATCGCCATCCCCCTGTCCTGAGTTTGTGACTACTATTCTGACAATGTGATCCCCAGGTGCGAGCTTTTTTTCTCCAGAGTATTCCACTGAGCCGCCCGATGAAAGTGTCATAACCGAAACTGAAAAGTCTGGAGTTGATCGCCCACTTGTAGCATCAACAGGCATTACTGGTATAGCAATTTGTAAAAGAAAAACTGCGATTATTGCAGTTGCAATTGTCCGATTAGACATCTGCCATACCTCTTCGGAAAGCGTGGATTTGTACGGATTTACCTTGGCGTGTCCATGCTGCAAGCAGTTGTTCCATCAGTCTGTTGTGTATGTGATCATCAATCCCCAGTCTTCTTCTTTCTTCCCAAAGCAGGAGTTGTTCTGCTTGAGTCAACACGCCGTCCTTGAGATAAAGTTCAAGCGTTCTACGATAAGAATCTCTATCTGAAACAGCATATACTAACTCATCACCTGGGAGCATGTCAGCCTTGTCTTGCAGAATATTTCCTAGATTAAGAGCTTCCTCATAAGACAAAATTCGTTTATCTAAATCGCTTTGGATGTTGGATGCAATTTCTTGAAGAGAGTATTTTGTGGAAGCTTTGTGTATGTGTCGCATGAATTTACGGCATCTGCGAGACATGCGATTGGCTGCCATAGG
>DAZU01000007.1:0-7292 GCA_002507425.1 Euryarchaeota archaeon UBA53 | reverse complement strand
GATGCGTTCTGCAATGAAGTTAATGCATTTTGCATTAAGGCCTCTTTGTCTGCCAAGAGAGGAAAATCTGTGGTAAACAAACCTTGATTTGCTATCACAAATACGGGATTCTATGGCTGATGCTATTTCACTAGAAGCAGGGGATAAGTCCCCTTTGTTTGACGCACTCGATTCAAAAGGCAACCGACACGCATTGTCAGAACTCCTATCCAACGGAAGCAAAGTAGTCCTATACTTCTATCCAAGAGATTCAACGCCAGGCTGCACCACTCAAGCATGTGACTTTAGGGATAATCTCTCTAAGCTCGAGAGCCATGGTTTCAAGGTTTTTGGTGTATCTAAGGGCTCGGTTAAAAGCCATGAAAAATTCATCAATGATCAAAACCTAGGATTTCCGTTGTTAATGGATGAGGATGGATCCTTGCACATGACCTTTGGTGCTTGGAGAAAAAAGATGAATTATGGGAAAGAATACATGGGTTGTGCAAGATCCACATTCGTTATTGGTGAAGATGGGAACTTAATTTTTGCAAGATATAATGTCAAAGCCAAGGGGCACGTGTCCATGCTAACTCGAGAGTTGGGCTTGGATGAATGAATCAGACAATTCGATTATCAAATTAGGCAGTGGGGCTACCGCATGGAACCCTTGCATGCTGGGCAGCCATACAATAGGTGACGGAACAAATATTGGTGCACTATCCCATATTGGTAAAAATGTGATAATTGGTAAGAACTGTAGAATTCAGGGCTCTGTTTACATTGCCGATGGAAGTGAAATTGGTAATGATGTATTCATAGGACCCAATGCAACAATAACAAATGACAGACATCCCCCCTCTAGAGGAGATTGGTCGCCAGTGATTGTGGAAGACGGAGTTGTAATTGGTGCTAATGCAACAATTGTTGCTGGTGCAACTTTGAGAAAAGACTGTGTAGTTGGAGCAGGTTCAGTTGTGATATCTGATATTCCAAAGGATGAGGTTTGGGTTGGAAATCCCGCTAAATTCCTAATGTCTAGAATAGAATATGAAACAAGGAGGATCTAAAATGAGTAAACCATCGGTCATAGAATTTTTGCAAAATTGCCTAGAGTATGCAGATGCGTCGATTCAGCGAAAAGAAAAAAGGGGAGATAATCCAGAAATAATATCCGAATGGAGAGCATATCGAAACTACACTCAATATGCACTAGAGGAAGTTGAGAAAGGCGATTTAGATCACTGGTTTACAAGAAGCTTCTCGAAGGCCGATTTAGAGGTTGACATAGATGAGTTAGATCACTCGACGCGTAGTAAGTGGCTTGCTTCAACTGCTTCTCCAAGGCCGTTAGCACTTGTTTCAACCAGAGATGGAGAAAGAGAAAATGTCGCACCAATGACAAGTATGTCAGTCGTGTCAAATACACCGCCATTGATTGTAATGTCTCTATCGCAAAACAGGGAAGCAAAAAAGAGAGATACGTATCTCAATCTTGTAAAGAGTGGTGAGTGTGAACTACAATTTTTGTGCCCAACAAAAGAAGCAGCAAAAGATGTTGACTTGGCCAGTACGCCCACAGATGAAAGTGAATGGAACCTGCTTGATTGTGAGGGACCAATTCACCCATTAGCAGTTGTCGTGATGAAATGTAGACTTGTTGAGGACTATCCGCTCCCTGAAGGAGCCGTTGCAAGACTTGTTGTTCTGCGAGTGGAAAGTATGATTGTTCCATCCTCAATACCACCAAGAGAAGGACTATCGCTACTGTGCCAACACGGTGTCGACAGACTAACACCGAGCCCTCAAGATTGGGGTCATGTTGCAACCCATTACAGAAGTTGATTGATTCCCACGTGTAAAGAGGTTTCAGCTAGCCAACCAATGAGGTTGTTGTTCTCAACATCAGGTAACCTACGTTTGCTGTCACCGTGATATGGTTCGCAGAATTCTATCTCAATCGAGCGCTTTTTTGATATTATTTTTGCTAAATCAAGCATTGATATTTCTTCTGTAGATCCAAGATTAAATGTAGACCCAGGGGGTAAATCATAATCACCAACCCTTAGCATTCCATCAATAACATCTCCAACCCAAGTCATACAACGTGTTTGCAATCCATCACCATGCACCATTATAGGATCTGATTCAAGCATTTTTGATACCACCTGACCGTTTATTCCACCTTTTAGGCGTGGACCATACACATTACACGGTCTGACAATTCTGACATCACTGCCATTCCTTACTGCAAACTGACATAGAATCTCTCCCAAATACTTTGAAACACCGTATGAGTGGCGCTGGTGCTTGAATGGAGGACTGAAGACACTATTTGATGAGTTTGACAAAGGCATATTGTGTTGCTCACCAAATGCTTCTGGCGATGAGTAGAAGACCATTCTTGCACCTGTTCGTTTTGCAATATTAATCGCATTAATGGTCCCATTAACATTTACATCAACAACTAAATCAGCCTCATTATGAAAACGATTTGTCCCGTTAATGGCAGCTAGGTGATGAATGATATCTGGAGGATTTGATTTAATCGCAAGTTCCCAATCCTCTAACACTCTAACATCACCATGAATAAGTTTGGCAGATTTGGAAACGTGGGATTCTTCACCTCTTGATAAATCATCAAGAACGACTACATCATTTCCTCTTTCAACTAGTCTATCAACCAAATGAGAGCCTAGGAAACCAGCACCGCCGGTAACCAGAACATTCATTCTTCATCAACTCTTTTCAAGATTTCAATGGTGACTTTTTCGGAAACTTTGCTAACCCTGACTAAATCTCCATCATTTACACCGATGCAAGGGTCGTTCTCAAATCCGTGAGAGTATGGCAGATTAAGAAGAGAACAAGCAGGAAGTGTAAGAGAGCACACATCCTTGTTGACTATCGCTTTTGGTCCCATCGAAGTGTAGATTAAACCCATTAAAACATATGGAGCAACTGTTGAACCAGAACCCTTAGGGTAAATTAACACCTTATCCTGAATACTCCTGCCATCAAGAGGATGACCAGTTTCCTCGATTACTCCGGTATCTCTATTGACGTATCCAAGATAGGTTATTGGAACATCGGTAACCATTGCTATACCTTCAACAACCCAATCTCCTTGGGAGTCAAGTCCGCTACCTGTCGATGTGAAGTGACCGGTTTGGTGTGTTTTTGAAGATGCATGTTGCGGCTGTGCTTTTGGTTCTAGAGGTACAACTTCTCCCTGACTTAGATTAGGATTAAATGCGTGATTCACACAATCTCCGATTGTTCCAACAGAGGTTGGTATTTTATTCAAGCCGCTTGTTAAATAATGTTCAGCCTTTAGTGAATTCGTCATCAAGTGATTGTATAATTTCCTATTGTATGGAGTAACCTCAGGACACGTATCTTGGAGTATAACAGCTCCTGCTTCTTCCAGAATACCTATCGATCCATCTGCTTCAGCAAGATCAAAATTTTCCCCAGATGTAAATACCCATAATCGTTCATCAGGAATCTTCATTCCTAACTCACTATGGCATCTTACCGCCGATGCCGTGATTCGTATTTCTTCAAGACTTGCTTGAGGACACCCTATTACAATCAAGTCAACTTGTCCTTTTGGGGCTAATTCTCTGAACCTAGATTCAAGATCTGCTTCTGTAAAAGTCAATGATTCCTCTTCGCCTGAAAGGATAGGAGTCTCAGTAAGTCCCTCTGCCCACAACATAGGACATCCATAATTTGCGGCTGCTGCTGTAAGAGCTTTCTTAGAAGCAAAACTTACGTTTGAAGGTAAACCTCTGATGAACGGCATAGGTCCGTAGGGTATATTCCAACTAGGGCGAACCTGTTTGCCAATCCAATCTCCAAGAATTGACCAATCTGCTAGGGTGCTCAACTCGCATTCTACATCAACTACAATGTTCGGAATACGGTTTTTTTCTAGATGTAAACCCCACAATGGAGCATAGCCTGTCAACGCTGTTGCTAAAGCAGATAATCCAGATTCTCTATTTGTAATAAGATCAGTCCATGAGTTAGAGAAGGCCACTGCGTTGGATTCAGCCCATGAAGCGTACCCCGATTTGCTTTCCACAACCCTATCATATGGCGTACAGGAAAGAGTGGCTTCTATCCCAAGACTTTCGTATGCAGAGATAATTTCAAACTGCTGTTCTAGGAAGTCTGGATAATCTATGTCCATTTCTTCCATTTTTCTTTTATCACAGCCAGCCGAGTTCAGAGTTGTAGATATAGCAACAGAACCCTCACCCGCTAAATCTGCAAGGAATCTTCTTAGCCCGTGTCCTCCAGTGATTACCGATACACCCGAAACGTGACTATGCTCTACTTCTATGAAGGCTTCAGCATTGGCAGTGATCGCTAAGTCTACCACCAACCTCGCAGCTTTTTGTCGAGTTAATCCCTCCTCGCCTGCGAGCATGCTCGCTAGCCTTTCAGGTAACTCCATGGGGATATGCTGATATTACTCTCCCTTCAACACTTTGTTATCACCACACTCTAATCTGATTACTTCTTGCA
This sequence comes from Euryarchaeota archaeon UBA53, assembly GCA_002507425.1. Classification (GTDB taxonomy): domain Archaea; phylum Thermoplasmatota; class Poseidoniia; order Poseidoniales; family Poseidoniaceae; genus MGIIa-K1. Next base: position 2,777 of record DAZU01000007.1, on the reverse strand, counting down.
TTATTTATGTCAGGCAAAAAATCAATCAAAAAAAGAAATTGGAAGAATATTACAACTGTATCTGCAATAATAACTTGCATATTGCTAAGTACTTTCGCATTTGTAAAATCAGGGGATGTCGACAACCTAACTTCAGGCGAAGATGGAGTCTCATCGCTAACAAGAATCGATTCGTTACAAGGTACTCACGGTTGTGAGGATGGAGGATTCAGCATAATGGTTGGGATTGATTTCAACAGAAATTCAATTCTTGAAAATCAAGAGGTTGATGACATAAGAAATATTTGTCACGGCAAGCAAGGAGAATCAGGCCCTATGGGTGTTAGAGGTTATTGGGGTTACAATGGTAGCGATGGAATTGATGGGGGAAATGGACAAGATGGATTCTCTCCCTTCGTTAAAGCCCATACCGGTGAATATGGGCCGTGCACAAAATCTGCGATCATAGAAATGGGAAATGATACTACAAGTGGAATTGTTGAATCTCAAATAAAACTGTGCTTTGAAAACCTCACGAGTGGAAGATTAACCGATATCAATCAGAACACTGGTGATTCTTTCTCAACCGGCTGTAATGGAGGACACGCGATTGATTCATTATTCGTCTTCGCAGCTGTAAAAGACGGTAATTGTCTATTGTATAAGATGGGTGATTCAGATATTGAATTGATTTCACAAGATATGGATTTTAAACCAGGAGAACGTCTAGGTTTTGTAGAATTCAGAGACAGAATATGGTTCGATGCTGATGATGGTTCCGGATTAGACCTATGGTCTGTTAATGATTCATCTCTATGGAAAGAAACTAATCTTAGTCTATCATTTAACTCAAATTCAAAGTTGGTTGTTGTAGGAAATGAACTCGTATTATCTAGTGAAAATCAAATATTAATTAGAGGGCAATCTGATAGTAATATCGATATTACTCATAATAATTTGACCACAGCAAATGAGATCTTAATTTACAATACAAATGACGGATTATCAATCAACGGGACCATGTATGATGCGGAGATACACTCTGAGGCTGTATATCACAATGGTTACTACTGGTTTTTTGCCTCGAGTGATAACAATAAATTAGAATTACATGTGGCAACTAATAATAGTCTCCAAAGAATGACTAACACACTCAGTCAACTTGCTGGATCTAATATGGGTTTGAACTTGGTTGGGGAGAACATCGTTTTCGACGACTCTGGAATTTTTTCTTTTAACACCTCTTTGTTAACATTAAGTTCACTCAATACGTCTATCATTGATGCTGGATTGTACTCAAATTCTGTCATTTTTGATGACAAAGTTTGGTTTTCTTGCGGAGTTTCAGGTTATGGTTATGAAATATGTGCAAGTGATGGTAACCATGCTTGGATGCACACAGACTTTGCATCTGGAATGTCTTCCAGTAGTCCTAGCAAATTTACAGTATATGAAGACAATTTATTTGTCATAGTAGACACATTTCTAGATGGAGGCCAACTAGTAGGGATAACAGAATATGGTATTGACATCTTGTGGGACCATAGCAGCGAAAATCATGCTGCTGCAGTCCATGGGGACCTATGGATTGATGGAAATAATGTCTACTTCATTGCCGATTCAAACGAATTCGGACTCGAAATGTATTCTTGGGCACACGGACAATTGACAAACGAATGGATCGTAATCTATTGACGCCAGTCGTGTTTTGCAGCTAGAGGCTGCCTCCACCCTTGACCAAATGCACGTTTTGAAACTCTTGGCGCTGGAGGCATCTGCCAGCGTTTGTGTTCATTTTTTGACAATCTAGTTAGCACATCTTTCACTGTTGAAGATTCGTGTCCAAGATCAATCAACCCAGTTGCATCTAATCCGTCCTCGATGTGGAGCCGAAGAATCTCGTCTAAAATCACATAAGGAGGAAGACTATCTTCATCTTTTTGATTTGGAGCAAGTTCAGCACTCGGTGGTTTGGTTAATGTAGACTCATTTACAGCTTCTTTCCCTAAGCGTTTGTTGAATTCTTTTGCTAGAGAGTAAACTTCCATTTTGTAGAGGTCGCCCAGTGGTGCATATCCTCCGCACATATCCCCATACAAGGTGCAATAACCTTGACCTAACTCGGATTTATTCCCAGTTGCTATTGCCATAGCGCCACCTGCATTGGCATGTGCCATCACTATCAATCCGCGAAGGCGAGCCTGTAGATTTTCAGCAGCTACAGGATTTCCACTTGATAGTAATTCATCCAATTCTTGGTCGACTGTAGCGTGCATTTGCTTGATCGGTTTGATCAGAAATTCAATCCCTAAAATCTCCGCTAATTCCTTGGCGTCGTCAATGCTATGCTGGCTGGAATGTCTAGATGGCATTGAAATTCCAGTTACGTTTGATGGTCCAACTGCGGCTGTTGCAACGCAAGCTGCTAAAGCAGAATCAATACCGCCAGATAACCCTAGGACAATTTTAGAGATTCCACTTTTTCTACAATAATCAGAAAGGCCGGTAATAACTGCATCCAATAAGTCGGTTTCATGGTCTAGATCATCACCTGACTTTACGAATGTAATCTCACCTTCACCTAACCAATTACAGCTTTCTGGACTTTCTAGATCTGTAATCAAAATTCCCTCATACCAAGCTGGTGCCAAAATAGCATCACCATTTGGCCATGCGATAATTGAACGCCCGTCAAATAGAAGGTCGTCATTTCCGCCTACCTGATTTGCTAATAGGAAAGGGTGATTGAGTGATTTTGCTGCACTTCGTGCTACTTCTAACCTAATACCGGATTTATC
>DAZU01000035.1 GCA_002507425.1 Euryarchaeota archaeon UBA53 | reverse complement strand
AGCAGGCAGAGTCGTTATTCCAATCAAGTCAGGTGAGAATACAATCACATTGAAACACAAAACTGCAAGAAGAATCATCATGCCTGAGTGTTTCATTCCGCTAGTAAATCTACCCGTTGACATCAATCCAGCCATCGCACCATTTCCAAGTGCTTGCATGGTAACTCCATAGTAAAATATCGTCAGGAAGAACAGTGGCTCGATATTACGAATTACCATGTTTCCTAACTGCTGTCCACCACCACCGTCACCATCATCACTGGGTTCTGAATTTGAACCTGCAATAGCTGGAATGAAAACCTTAGCTAGAACAACAATAACACCTAGGAAAACCCCATATGATGTCCAAATAACTGAAATATACGAGGATATAGATCTCTTACGTTCTCCTTCTAGGAATTTTATTTCCCTACTATCGTTAGCAGCAGTTACCAAAATATCAGAAATCTTCCCACCTGCCCTATTTGCCTCAGATATCAGTGAGATTGCACGCTGAACCAGAGGTGTTCCCACTCTCGCAGCAAACATCTCAATGACATCTCCAAAAGCAACACCCCATGATAGTTGATCGCTCATTTTCTTTACTTCTTTATTCAGCGCACCATATTCACTAGTAGCCAAGGTTTGAACTGCAACTGTCATAGAAAGGCCACCTTTCCAATACTCGGCAAGATCCCTTAGGAAATCAGGGAACTTCTCTTCCATCCTGTTGGTTTTCTCTGTAACTCTATCCCAGTAATAAGAAGCAGGCCAAAATAGAATGAAGAAGCCAAGACCAAAGAAATTCAGAAACATAGTCGGCCTAAGAGATAATCCCCCAAGATTTACTTCTGGGCCTATCCATTGCGACTCGTTATTCATATTTTCTGGAATTCCGTCGTAGTAATCCATCACAAGACGGTAATTTGCTTCGAATACCACTGCCTCAGAAATAATCTCAACTGAATACATGTTGCCTTTTTCCATATCGGGTATTTCGATGAGGCACACATCATTTTCATCCTTTGAATTTCCCGTGTGGGCCTCCCCCATTATGGAACCATCAGGACTTTTAATCCTAAATGTGTAAACAGATGGCTCAGAAGTTTCAATTTCGCAAGTCGCAACCATTGGTTGAGGTGGCTGATCTTGCACTGCTGTGAAATTATCATCCATACCTGGGACGTTAAAATACTGACCGATTTTCTTGAATTCTGTCAGGGCCTTTTCCGGTTCCATAACTATCTGGTCTGGTTCATCCTTTAGAATTGCACAAGATTCGTTATCGGCATAAGTAGGAATGTAATCGGGAGCGTATCCACAAACAGTATTCACGAATAACGGTTGGTTATTAGGGGCGGTCGTAAAATGAGAATTTGTTACCCAAAAGGTGAATGACGCCAGTCCAAAGAAGATGCTTACTGCGAGTATAGCATATAATTTGGTCAAAGTAGTATCATCTTTTGGTAAATCTAGTTTTACTGTGATTTTATCCTTCTTCTTGCGCGCCATAACTTCACCCCCAAATCACATCTTTTGTTCTTCACTTGATGACCATACTAGGAAGGCAAACATTGAGTGGATGAGTGGTAAAACAAGTAGAACAACAAGGTATAGTGTGCTTTCTTCCATTTGTGCTCCAGCCCCACTTACCCAGAACATAATTACAAGCATGACGATTAAGAACAGAGGCATAGCGACCGCAACCACAACATATGATTCAGCTAGCATTGCAAGGGATTCCAAGAATTCTTGCAATCTGGTACGATTCTCTCTCATGTAGTGCTCGGCTCTGTTTAAGAAATACAATTTCAGAGAACCACCCGCAGTTAAAGTTCCTACCATACCTTGGAAGAATTCTGTCATCCAAGGTGATGCAGCACGATCAACAGCCATTTTCATAGCAGTTAGTAAGTCATATCCGAGTAACGATACGTCTCGATAAATCATTGCTGAGTCATAAGCTATTTCTCCATATATCTCGCCGTTCAATGCCAAGGATTTGAAAATCTTGTGAGGTGTAGCATTTGCTGCTGCCATTGCAGCAGTGTAAGAGGCTGCGTAAGGAAGATACTTCTCCAGAGCCACACCTCTTTGCTTTGCAGAGCGTGAAGCCGAGCCCTTGAGGAACCTGTATGTTCCAAATGGAACTATGAAACCCAGAAGGACGGGAAGTAATATTTTAGCAAAAAATGGAAATTCCATGTATTGGAAATATGGGCAACCTCTACTCTCCAATGTTTCATCTACCAAATCGGCATTCCAATATTCCCACTCAAAGCATGCCATTGCATAGGCATTATCAGGACGTGATTCGTACCATGCAATTAATCCGATGTCTGGCAAAAATACTGCTGTTAGCAACATCCCACAAATCGCTGCAACAGCAACGGTAGTAACGAAAACTTGTGCAAGATATACCTCGGGCATTATCGGCATGTTTCCTTTGACTAAATCCTCTGATAGGGTTTTGTCGTTCCGAGCCTTATTCTTGAATACCTTTCCAAGAATACGATGACAAATTTTCTGCCATGCTGTGAGCTCCATTATTTATACCGTCCTTGTAGGTTCAACGCAGGCCGTCCACTCTTGCCAGGATTTCGTGAGGTCTGACGTAGTATTCTGTGATTATCTGACTCACTTGATCTGCTTTTCTTATGTCGTTTAGGACCATCCATTCTAAGATACGTTTCCTTGTTCGAAGTTCCCTACGCATCTCATCTTGGCTGTAATTGATTTTTACCATTATTTTCTCTAAAACGTAAGATTTCCCTGAAAATATGAAATCATCATTAGCAACATTCCATCGGAAAACTTCGTTTGTGATAACTTCTAGAGAGTTAGGATCTATTCCGACAATTTCAACTATTTGCTTTGTTCTTCTAACACGCCTACCATTTATCCTCGTCTGAATTTGAATTGCGCAGGCTTCTAGAGCAGGCAAAAGAACTCTCGGAATATCAATAGGTTTATTCTCTAATCTGTGGACTAGAGAAGGAACTGAATCTGCGTGAACTGTTGAATATGCACAGTGGCCAGTTGCCATTGCTTGGAATAGAACATATGCTTCAGCACCTCTAATTTCGCCTACAATAATGTATTCAGGCCTCTCACGCAATGCTGCTTTCAATAATTCGAATTCCCCAATCTCTCCTTCATTAGACTCTCCACCGAATCCTTGCCTTGTAAGACCTGGGACCCAGTTTGGTTGTGGAATGTTTACTTCTCGTGTGGATTCTATACTGACTATTTTCATTTGCCATGGTATGAATACGCACATAGCGTTCAGCGTAGTGGTTTTTCCAGACGCAGTTCCGCCAACAAACAGCATAGGCACTTCGTTCTGGAATGCAACCCATAGATAAGCTCCCATCAGGGATGATAGGGTTCGGAATGCTACGATATCACAAGGAGAGAACGGGTCGTCTTTGAATCTTCTAATACAAAAAGCGGAACCTCTGGTAGACACTTCTCTACCCAATTTCATAACAATCCTTGATCCATCCATCAATGTAGCATCTAAAAGTGGATCCGCAACGGAAATGTGCTTTCCACATCTCTGAGCTAATTTGATTACGTAGGATTCTAATTCTTCATCTGTTTCCCAAATGCATGTTGTCTCCACGGATTCAAATTTCCTATGATATGCAAAAATGGGAACATTTGTTCCGTCTAGAGAAACGTCTTCAACGTTAGCATCGTTCATCAAAACATCCATTTTCCCGTAACCAACCAAGTCTCGCCTCAGGTAATAGAATAATTTCGATTTTGATTTTTTATTTATCTTCATTCCGTATGCCTTGATGACTTTGTCCATTGCAGTGCGTAAATAAGCGATAGGATCTGCGTCGATTTCCTCGATGTTTGCAGTAAGTGACCTAATGAATATATCTAGCAGTTCGTCTCTCCATTCTTGTTCTTTTTTGTTTAATGGAGGTTCGATAATCTGATAGATAATATTCAACGTTCTTTTGTCACGAACAATTCTTGCAAACGCATGAGGAGGCATTACAGGATACTTGTCAAGCTCGTCGTACATCATGCGCTGTTGGTTGCGCTGCCTTCTTTGGCCCTTACCACCTTTTTTCGCCATGTGCAATACCCCCCTGTCACATGCTACACAGTCACCCTTAGTTATGACTTTTCGCTACATGAGAGGCCCTAAGGGCCCTCTCATAAGCTCTTGAGCCAAGATGAGACTTCTTCCTTAAAATCATCTAAATTAGATTCATTTGTAAATTTTACATCCGAATCACGAATAATTTTGTCCAAACCCCAACCGATTTCTCTTATGTCTCTAACTTCAAGATCAGCCAAATCTCCGTCCTCTGAGCGTGCACGAGATTGCACTCTTTGGAACCTTATTTCCTTCGAGGCTATTATGGCTACGACTTGTAGATTTTCTCCCCAGTGATTTGAAAAAACCTCTCTTTCAGCCGTACCTCTCAAGCCCTCGATTAGGACTATCCGATTTTCCTCCAAAAGTAGGTCTACTGAGGATACCAATCTGTTTGCGAGAACATCCTCGCCGTGTTCTTCTCGCAGTTTTGTTGCGACCTCTCCAAAAATATGGGGCTCCTCCTTCAGACCGCGCATCTTTACCTCTGCCCTTACCATATCACCCATGGAGCGAACAGGTATCCCATTTTGTGCCAGAATATCTGCGAATTCGCCCTTACCTGCGGCAGGCAATCCGCTAACTGCGATAACTACCCCCATTGATTGGGCCTGTAGCTTTCAATTGTTGAACTCTGCCCTTCCCCATTTCCTATCAAGGAGTTTCATCAACAATATCGCACCCAACACTAAGGCGAAACTAACGCCCAATATTCCCATGAAACCTTCTGCCATCCTTTCATCATCAAATTCAACGGCTTGTGCATCCAAACCCCTCTCTCCTACTTGGTCTGCCCAGTTTTCGTAGAAAGCGACGTCCCCTTGAGTAAATGACAGTAAGAATAACGCAAGCAATGGAATTACTGTCCCAATCCAAAACCAAGTCATGATTTTGGCATCGAAAATCGCTTTGTTCGGCGATAATCCCATCAAAAACGCAGTAAGACAGACGATGTATATGCTATTTGCAATCATAACAATCAATCCCACCGGAAGGACTGACCATTCGTCAAGTCGCCACGCCATCAGACAAAGAAAAATTACGGAAATCCATGTTGTTGCAAGGAAATAAACTGTTACTTTCGCCCTAATTAACTGGGGTACCGTCAATGGTAGTCCATTCATGTGTTCTGGAGAATCCAAAGCAGTAAGCCAAGAATAAAAATTGAATCCAAAAAATCCAAGAAACGGGGCATAGGAAAGAAGATTGATAGGAATAGGCGCTTCGGCAAAATCCACAAGCCAAGCCATCATTAGCAAGACTATTAGCGGGACTGAATATGAAACTGTCATTTTTTTCAGAGATCCTGACCTGATCAAGTCTACAAACTCTTTCGCAACAAGCAACCGTAGACTTCCCTTACCAAGGAAGCCTAAACGATCATAAGCAGGTGTAAATATCTCGCTTTTGGAAACAACCTTTACTTCAAAATCATCCTGAATCAACTTTGATGCAATATAAGCAACTCCGACTGAAGCAAACAGAGCAGGGATGGCGAAATATATCCCATCTGGTTGTTGAGTTGCGAGACCCCACAAGAAATATTCTCTGGATACCACGCCAATCCCAACGGTTATGCCGACGGCTACAACGAGTATTGGGGTAATCCTACCCATCCAGCCTCCGAGCAACCACATTGATGATGCTAGAAAAGAAAACGCAAGCCCCTGTGCGATTGTAACCACCATAGCGATCCAAGTTCGGGGAAGACTGTTGAATTCCAAGGGTGTCCTAACTGTCGTGAAATTCTCAAGAAGTATCCCCACGGCCATACCAGATATGACCGGTGTTAAAATCATGAGAACGTAATAGGTTAAGTCTTTCAAATAATATGCAAAATGTGCTGTGTGATTTGTCAAAGGTTGCAAAGCAGGAGAGGCTAGGAGATAGTTCTTAGTCCCAGTTCTAGAAAGAACTTTTTCACGCCCAAGAAAGGCAAATAATCCCATCCCTAAACTAAAGAAAAGCAATGGTAAATGCAAGGTTAGCCGTAATTCATTCCAACTAAATGCACTTGAATCTGATATCGAGTCTGTGCCTTGAGCTGCACCCTCGCCGACAAGAAATTGTAATCCAATTGTTGCAACCATTGTGACTAATCCAACAAGTAAAGGAAATAGCATAATTCGACGTTTTCTTGCGAAATCTAAATTCTCGCGAAATTCCTCCACAAACATCACTCTAAACGTCGCCGAAAATGCCTTCCAACCAACCAACGGAGTATGTAATTTCATACCTGCATTGTATGACCCCAATGGTTCTATTCCAGGATGGCCAGTATATTCTGACCAATCTTTACTAGATACTGATGCAGGCAACGTTATTCCTCCGAATCAATACCTTCATCACTGAATCTTTCTGCATCTTCGATAGAATGACCCACTAACCTGATGAAGACATCCTCAAGAGTTTCCTCGTCCGATTCTTTTAGTCCGCTTACAGTTCCGGCTGCCAGAACTTTTCCGTTGTTGATTATTGCCATTCGATTACACATTCTCTCGGCCATTTCCAAAACGTGTGAGCACAGGAATATTGTTCCACCATCTGCAACCATATCTAATAACCATTGACGGCACTTTCTTTGATATATGGGGTCTAGGTTCGCAAATGGCTCATCTAAAAATAGTAACTTGGGCTCATGTATGAAAGCCGAGGCTAACATTACTTTCTGCCTTTGACCTTTTGAAAGGTCCTTGCACATTGTATCTCTTTTCTCTTCAAGTCCAAACCAATCCATCCAGTGCTCAACTTTTGCATCGAGTTGATCTATATCTCGTAGTCTGCCTACGAATTGAAGAAATTCAACAGGTGTCAGATAGGAAGGAGGAGATTCAGATTCAGGAACAATCCCAATGTTTGCTTTAAGTTTCTGTGGGTTTGTGGATGCATTTATACCCAAAACCTCGACATTTCCGATACTCGGTTTGAGTTGCCCTGTTAGAAGTCTTATGAAAGTCGATTTGCCAGCACCATTTGGGCCAAAGACCCCAAAAAATTCGCCTGAGCTGACCTTCACGTCTAGTGGATGCAGCGCGATAAAGTCTCCATATCGCTTACCCAAATCTTTTGCGACCACCAACGATTCCTCGCTGTCTTGCATAGTGACTCGACTTTGCATTAGAACTTCAATGTGTGCTTACAAGTTGATTTGCTATGACTTGTTGGGTTGGTTTATGAGCGAAGTGTTAGTAGTTGAAAAAATTCCATGTGAAAATGGAGACGGCATCATTGCAAAATTCATAATAAATAGGCCTGACAAACTCAATTCTCTTAACGATGATGTAATGTCCAAAATAAAGGAAATGTCAGCCTGGGTAAATGAAGATTCAGAAGTAAGATGCGTAATCATCACGGGAGCTCCTCCAAACGAACCAGTAGAAGGAAAGCGCAGAAAACCAAATGCGTTTATCGCAGGGGCTGATATAACGGAGTTTTTAGGTCAAGATAGTAAAGCCATTAGACCCAAATTTGAGGATAATGGTTGTGAATATATTTGGAACATAACGAAGCCAACAATAGCCATGGTAGATGGCTTTGCTCTCGGAGGAGGATGTGAGGTAGCGTGCGTGTGCGACATTAGGGTTGTTAGTGATAGGTCCGTCTTTGGGACTCCGGAAATTAAACTTGGATTAATACCTGGCTTTGGAGGAACTCAACGCCTTGTAAAAATAGTAGGAATTGGTAAAACTATGGAAATGATTCTTAGTGGAGACAATGTAAATGCAAAAGAGGCTTTGGAAATTGGGCTGGCAAATCACGTTGTAACGCCTGAAGAATTAGAGGAAAAAACTATGCAAATTGCTCAAAGTATTGCCAGCAAATCATTGCACACGCTAACAGTTGCAAAGAGGACTATCAGGTCTGCTCTTGACAATGGTATAACCGATGGCTTGCAAATAGAACTTAACGAATTCGTTAGTTTATTTGATACTGAAGACAAGGAAATAGGAGTTCAAGCTTTTATTGACAGAACCACTCCTGAATGGAAGCACCGTTAATCATCTTGAGCCATCTCGTCTTTCAGTGCAGCTAATGCACTCGACGCAGCGGGAGGTGGAGGTAAATCTGGAAGCCCCAATTCTGCAGGTGAGGGGACACCTGCTGGCAGTATTGGTAAGTCTGAACTAGCGACCCTTGTCTCGTCAACTGTAACGTAACCTGAATCAAGCGGAATGCGTAATTTTAGGATTGTAGAATCGTCTATGCGAACCAAAGTTGCCCCGTATACATGACCTGCCTCTGCAGTTGCTGGCTCGACTAAGATGTTGTGTCCATGCCCTTCAGATTGGATCAAACTAACCAAATCTTCGCCTGAACTATGTTCTTCCCACATTTTCGCTGTTGATGAACGAATCTCAGCCATTTGATCTCTGCGCCTTTCCTCAATTCTTGCTCGTATTCTAGAGTGATGTTCTAACTTACTCTGAATGTGAGCGTTTATGTTAGCATCTTCGATTGATTGAGGAGAGGCTTCAACAACGAATTCATCTGCGATGTGTACTTCCTCTACAACAACAGAAACCTCTTCCAAATCATCATCGGGTTCGACCGTTATTTGGGTTTCGCTCTCCTCTTCTATCTTTGAAGCAACTTTTGCCATCTTTCTTTCTCGTAGCGTTGCCCCATCTAAACTGTCTTTTGTAACTGCTTCAGGGATATCAACTTCTGGCTCATCTTCGACTTTTTCTTCAGATGATTTACCTTGTATCCGTGGTCTGCTTTCAACTCGTTTCTTATTTGGCGAATCTCCGAGGAAAACCCAGATTATGGCCAAAATTAGTGCAAAACCGACTAAAGCCCAGCGTCCATTATCATCGAATTGGTTTTGCATCATGAAGAAAACAAGGATATCTCCAAGCAAGAGAATTAAGACAACAAGCCTTGATAACTTCATTCTGCTCAACTCATCCCAACACGCCTATACTCAAAATATCACCCCAAAAAATCAAGTTTTGATACAAGACTTAAAAGCGCCCTTTTACGATGTGAATAAAGTTGCTTTTGCTCGAGAGGAATGACTCCAAATTGTCTACCATGTGTACTTGTGTGTCCCATTTCTCCAAAAGGAATCGGTTCTCCATCAATATCTAAGTCGGCAGGAATAAAAATTGGATCAAATCCAAATCCTTCTCCCTCTCCTACATCATGAGAGATTCTACCTGGGCATACGCCTTCGCCTATTGTTATCTCTCCATCCTTGTAGAGGGCTGCTACAGCCCTAAACTCTGCTCGCCTTAGATTGGAATCTATGACCAGATCTTCACTCTTGAGGTGGCCGATTAATTTCAATATACCATGATTTCCGATAGTTTCCAAAGCATATGAGGAGTAAACACCAGGGAACCCATCCAATGAGTCGACGAACAGCCCTGCATCTTCGACCAAAATCATGTCCTCGGAATCTTGTAGAAAAGCTGCTGCCTGTTCAATTTTTGACATCGCAACTACCTCTAATTCCGATGCTTGAGGCTCTACTGCATCAAATTCTAACTGATCAACAGAGATTCCATACCTCTGAAAAAAATTTCTAGCCTCAGCAACCTTTCCCAAATTTGTTGTCAAAAACAGGAGTCTCATAATCACTCCAAGTATACTAAGCACTTGAGTATGATTGATAGAGGGGGTTATCTTAGGGTATTTCATGAATCCATATATCGTTGTGGCACTAGGGGGTGCTATCGGTGCGTGTCTTAGGTTTGCAATCAATGAATGGTTAGGCTCTCCACAGGCAACATTTGCTGTAAACGCCGTTGGGTCACTGATGTTAGGAGTTATACTAGCATATTTTTCCAACGGGAATGGAAGCAAGGAATTGACCTTGTTTTTGGGGACTGGGATTTTAGGAGCATTTACAACCATGTCCGCTTTTTCGGTCGAAACGATTGAAATTTTCTCAAAAAACCAAATCGCTGGAGCCACATATTTTGGAGCAACGGTGTTTCTTTGCCCATTGCTGGCATTTTTAGGCTGGAAAGTTGTTGAGTTTACTGCTTGATTGAGAGCATGCGCTCTAGGGCAATTTTAGCTCCGATTTGGACTGATTTCTCAACTACTACTTGGTTTGGAATCTCTCCATCTGACAGCCTTTCTAACACGTCTAGAACATATGCAGGATGAATCATATACATCGTAGAGCAGGGGCAGACAGTCGGTTCAAGGCATTGGACCTCTAAATCCTCATGTTGGGCATTCAATCGAGCCACCATATTGATTTCAGTTCCAACCGCAATGTGAGTGCCCGGTTCTTGAGAAGCCACAAATCTTCGAATATATTCAGTACTTCCATTCGCATCAGCAGCCTGAACTACCTCAAGAGGACACTCAGGGTGGACGACAACTACGCCGTTTGGGTGTTCTTCTCTAAAGGCATCAATTTGTGCAACTGTAAATCGTTTGTGAACAGAGCAAAAACCATGCCATAGAACTATCTTTACACCATTTGGAATGTCGTTCTCCTCACCTGGAGTCCAAACCGCCATTTTGTCAAGAGGAATTCCCATACTGACTCCTGTGTTCCTTCCCAGATGCTGGTCTGGGAAGAAAAGAACTGCACCATTAGGTCCTGCCCTGTCGTACGCCCATTGTAGTATTCCGGATGCATTGGAAGATGTGCAAACGATCCCGCCATGACGGCCACAGAAGTCTTTCAATTCTGCTGCGCTGTTCATGTAAGTTACAGGAATCAAACATGATTCACCTTTCTTTGCTGTTGCTGGGTCACTAAGACCTGTTTGATCAAGGATTTGCTCCCATGCAGTCTCGACTTCAAATAGTGCGGCCATATCTGCCATTGAACAACCTGCTCTCATGTTCGGAAGGATTACTCGCTGCTCATCAGATGTCAATATATCTGCTGACTCCGCCATAAAGTGCACACCACAAAATACGATGTTCTTAGCATTTGATTTTGCAGCGAGTTCTGACAGTAAAAAGGAGTCTCCAAGAAGATCTGCATGCATTACAATTTGATCTCTTTGATAATGGTGACCAAGAATTAACAGGTCTTCGCCCATCTCTTTCTTTAATTGTGCAATCCTGTCAGCAATGGCTTCCTCTTCGGGACCCATTGTGTCATTTGTGAAATCGATTGCACACATCGGCAACGACATTGTCATACTTGTCCCTCGTTAGTCCGTGTATCCTCTCCTTTTTGAAGCATACACTAGTGCGATTAAACAATGAGGGAGTGGATTGGAGCCGAAGTTTTACATCTTGGTGCAGAAGCAGAAGTAGTTTCTGGAACATGGTTTGGAAGACCCGCTGTAATGAAAAAAAGAAGGCCAAGAGGCTGGCGGCACCCTGATTTGGACAGAAGGTTGACAAGTAAAAGGATGGTCAATGAGGTAAAATTAACGATTCAACTTGCTCGTTTAGGTGCACCTGTTCCTGCTATTTGGGATGTTGACATTGAGGATTCGGTAATTATTATGGAGAAAATCGATAGTACTCCCTTAATAGACGTTTTAAGAGAGAAGGATTTTGATGATAATTTGCTTATTTCCGTCGGTAAATCGATTCGGGAACTTCACAGGAATGCAGTTTGTCATGGAGATTTGTCAACAAATAACATACTTATAAATTTGAATAACGAACCTGTGATTATTGACTTGGGTCTTGCAACAAGGCAGTATGATGTAGAGGGCTTTGGAATTGATTTACACGTATTACACGAAATCTTCCGAGCAAGCCACCCTGAAGTTAAAGATGCCATGGATTTAGTATTGAAAGGATATTCCGAACTTGACAAGGAGATTGGCCAACCAGAAGAAGCACCAGGAGGAATGCCACCAACAGCGGATGAAGTGATCAAACGGTTAGGTCAAATAATGACTCGAGTCAGATACCATGGCGGTTAAATTTTCTTGCTTCATTTTGTTTTTGCATTACGTATAGGAATACAAGACTAATTGCAAGTATAACACCTATCTGAAGTATATTTGATGCGTAAGGCTGAAGTTTGGGCTCTTTGAGTTGGACCATGACCTCCCATCCATCTCCGTTATCATTCTCTTGCCTGAACACGTAATGGTCTTCCAATACCATTGGACCCCACTGGTCAACATCATCTGCGGTTAATGGTTTTGTAAGATTGGTGGACAAATCGTAGATGTATATTTCCTTGTCCGAGTATTCTTCTGGAGAATCATCGGGATTATCATTTGCATAGGCAGAATACATGAGGACACCATATCCTATGTATGGGTCAAAAACCTCATTCTTAGGATCGGAAATTATCCCTTGTTCATAGTCTGATGTATCTAAAAGAATCAATCTTTTTGTAACGTTAACATCAATTACAGCTGCAAGTTTCTCAGTAGATAGAGAGATTTCTGTTATTGTAGCGTTCTCTATATCCACCGACCTTCCTTTGGAATCCTCTAATATCTCATCCTCATTTGAATCGGCGGTAGCGTTTAGATAAACTGAGATTAAACCACCTGTTGCACCTATGTTTCCTAATTGAATTGTATCAGGTTCGCTTGAAAATACTAACGCAATCTCTCCTTCATGAGCTTCAAAAACCAAAACGGATTCGTCTTGGGGGGCATTTGGTCCTTCTTTTTCTTCCCATGTTTCAATGTCCCAATATGTCATCTGCCCATTTTGCAAAATAGCAAAGCAGTCATCTGAAACAAAATCAACATTTGTAGGCGCAGTAACATTCATTTTATTGACTAATTCTAAATTATCAAGGTTAACTGCATACAGAACGGTCATATTTGCCATAATTAGTATGTTTCCTTGGACTGCATACGTTGAATTTTCGTCCATTGACGGTTGTTCAATTCCATTGATTTGAAAATTTCCTTTTGAAAGGTCTTGAACAATTACGCTATGGCCATCATCTCGCTCGTCTAGAGCGACAAGCCAACCATCTGCCGCAGCAACTCCAACCGGTTTATCCACCCCGCCTGCAGGTATGGATTGGTGAGTTAGATCCCACGTTATTACACTTGCAATGATTATCAGAACAACTGTCAACATCACACCGGTCTCCTTGCTGGATGGTTTCTTGTAGTCAGATAGGATTTTTTTGCTGCCAGAGAGTAATACTGCGAATGCGCGCTTTGGATTTGTCAGGACTGTTACCAGTCGAGCATTTATAGTGCGTTCATCGAATATATTCCACCATGGGTTGGCCATTTTGTTTGCGATACTTACTGCAACTGCGGCTACTACCATGCCTCCAATTATGTCAACAAACCAATGTATACCAAGATACAGAATACAAAAGGCCGTCAGCAGAACATAAGCGAATACTATTCTCCTGTAAACGGTCCATCTACCATCAGTATCGAATCTTAACAAACATAGCCAAACTGCAAATGGGAAGCCAATGTGAAGGCTAGGCATTCCATTTGTAAGAGGGTCAATCCTGTGAAACCAGTCATTGATTTCAGGCGTATGGTTATATGCTAAAGTTTCCATACCCGGGATATAATTTCCAGTTACATGAACGTTGAAAAATAAGTAAAATGGTATAGCAAGTGCGTAAACCCAGAAAATAGCCAAACTAATTCTGTCCGCGATATATCTGTCATCAAAATAAGCGAAATAAAATATCGAAACATAACAGATAACCATGAATCCAACAACATAGAAATGAGTCATAAACGCTGTCAACCAATCTGCTAGGAAAGTTTCCTGAACCCAAAGTGCCATGTCCCCCTCGAGGGCATATATCCATGGGGTCATATTCAACATACCATCTGTGTTAGCCATCAAAATTCTATCCACTTCATCCAAGAAGTCTTTCGCGTTGTAGATGAATAATACAATAGCAATATGTAGCCAATACCTTCGTAAAAAGTCGATGAAACCCTCTGAGGTTACTTTAGCCCAAGGTGGTTTAACTAATGGCATAAGTATCACACCAATGGCCAATGCTGATATTAGCCAAGTGAGATAAACTCCGTCCATTGCTTAATCTCCTAATGATTCCGTATTTGCTTCGATACAAGTCTCTTCCTACTATTGCTCAAGGGTAAACGCCGGTTTCACCATGCTCCATGGACATACGTCTGTCCATTGTCAGGATCTAATTTTTCTCCAAGACGCCATATCCTCTCATATCTGTATAAACCTGCTGAGCACCCATGGGCCCATTTGAATGCGAGAGCATATTTTCCAACTGGCTTGATAGAAGGTTTTTCGGTATGTAAACGTTCTATATCTCTTCTTAATGACATTGAGGTTTTTTCTTCATTACGAAGTGGCGAACATCTAGCACACGGACAAGCATGTCTCAGATCGTCGTAAGTAATCTGATGTTCCGTCCCATTTGACCATGTTAGGGCCATGTCGAACTCTCTTCTCTCAAGACGTTTTAATTCTGGTATATCCATTAACTCGCCCTCAGATAATTTCCAATCCACTGTCTGCATCTGATGATTCAACCCTGCCCTGAATTTCTGCGACGACGTGAGCAAACGCTACTGAAGATGGACCATCCGGTTCGGATACGATTCGATGGACTCCATCGTCACCACCTCTAACAAAACCAGGGTCAAAAGGTAACTTACCTAAGAACGGAACTCCAAATTCCTCAGCAGTTCTTTCCCCTCCTCCTGATTTGAAGATGTCTAGGGTTATTGACCATTCTCCATTTTCATCGGATGTCGTTTGCAAGGTTCTTCCCGCTGGTGCAGCGATTTGGATATCTGTCCCAGCTGCGGCTTTACCTCTTATCGTATATCCACTCATATTCTCGACTACTCCAATCACATCAACTTTCAGACTATTAGCGAATGTTATTGATTTTCTGGAGTCCAATAAAGCAACGTCTTGTGGTGTTGTAACGATAACCATTCCATCGATATCGGGGAGGCTTTGAGCTACCGTCAGTGGCTCATCAGAGGTGCCAGGGGGGAAATCAATTATCAGATAATCCAATTGACCCCACTCTACATCACCAATAAACTGCTGAATTGCTCCAAGTTTAATCGGCCCTCGCCATACAACAGGAGAATCCTCGTCCTCAAGTAAGAAAGCCATGGATATGACCTTGACACCTAAATGCCCTTGAGCTGGATGAATTCTACCTGCTTCAACATTCAGCCTTCTACCATCTAGCCCCATCATCT
Organism: Euryarchaeota archaeon UBA53; assembly: GCA_002507425.1. Classification (GTDB taxonomy): domain Archaea; phylum Thermoplasmatota; class Poseidoniia; order Poseidoniales; family Poseidoniaceae; genus MGIIa-K1. The sequence continues at coordinate 3,356 of DAZU01000035.1, read as the reverse complement.
TCGGAACATTCGGACCTGTTATGTCAATATCTAAGAGGCCAACTTTCAAACCTTGCTGTGCCAAAGAAAGAGCCAATCCAGTCGCAACAGTAGATTTGCCAACTCCTCCTTTCCCTGACAAAACCATAATCTTGTGTTTGATAGTTTTACCCATTTGGGAAATCGCCATCTGACGCTTCATTTGGGAGTATGCCGCTTCCATTTTTTTCTGCTCTTCAGCAGATGGGGCAACTGGTCCTGCCCCAGGGTTATTCATCCGTATTGGAGTGTCGGCCATTATTCCCCTCTGTCAAAGAGACATACTTCAATCCTTTTTCGGTTAGAATCTGTAAGAATATTGCGATAACTACCCAAATCAAGATACTAAATTCAATATTCATGTCAGCATAAGCCCAACCTAAACCCGCACTTAATCCTAGTAATGGGAATCTTGCATGGCGTGGATCGCCACCAAGAAGATAAAGAAAGAAACCTGCAAACATAGTTTGAGTAGTAATAGCCACTACTATTGCATTGAACAGCATATCATAACCGTTGGAACCTGACAGTATATGCGAGAAAAATAATGTCAAATATATGCCCGTAAATGTGAGTATCGGCTTCCACATCTAATTGCTCTATGTAGCAATAGTTCATATGTCTCCTCTTGATTTGAGTCATCATGCGACTTTTGTTTGTGTGTGTGGGCAATTCCTGCCGGTCTCAAATGGCAGAAGGCATTGCAAACAGCCTTGGCCATAATGCAATGAGTGCGGGGACACACCCTGCACCAGAGGTTAGTGAAAATGCAATCAAGGTATTAAAATCTAAAGGAATACCCACAAAAAATCTCTATCCGAAGTTAATTGATGACATTGATTGGAGAAGTTTTGATTTGGTTATTTCAATGGGTTGTGGGGTTAGTTGCCCAAACATTAGGATAGATCAGGACTGGAATTTAGATGACCCTGTTGGACAGTCGTTAGAAGTGTTTGAGCAATGCGCATCTAAAATCGAAGATAGTATCAAAAATCTGTAAGCCTAGATGAGATTGACCCTGCGAGTTTCTCCGTAGGGGCAGCTCAAACTAACTCAATCTCTGCGAATCAAAGCTGCACCAAGCATACCTATTGTTGCAATAACTGCGGTAAAGCCTGGCAGCATTGGATTTTCATCGGTGTATGCTTCAGCTTCTTGTGAGTAGAGTCTTGCATCCTCCCAAAATATTCCATCTTCCTCTAGAGAATTAGAATCTATCATCACAGCGTCACCGCTTGTCAGTGTTCCTGATTGATCGGTATCTATGAACAATACATTTGTTGTCAGTATCATCATCTCGTCAGTCATCTGGATATCGGACAACTTAGCAGTGTATGCAGGTTCCTCACATGAAGCATTTGCGAATGTATCAGCGTCCTCACAGGTTGTCAGATGAAGTTCATAGTCCTCTATATCTCCACCCATAGGCAGTGCTCCAAACACCGCAAGAGTGGTGAATCTTTCACCTGCGTCTTCGCCCTCATTCTCATCTATCGATTCAAAGAAGGCGCTGAATTCCTCGAGATCAAGCCCGCCGTTTTCATCCTCATCAAGCATATCAACTAGGTTTTCGATATCCTCATATGACTCGAAGGACTCGTCGTCTGTTTCGTTAAAGAAGTCTGACCACTCACTTGCAGTTACTTGACCGTCATCGTTTTCATCAAACATATCAAACATCATTTCTACATTCATTTCGCCATCATCATTCATGCTATCTGCGTTTTCCATGAAATTGACAAATTCATCAATATTCAATCCTCCAGAATTATCGTCATCAAAGACATCAATCATGACCATTAGATCGTCGTAGTCCTCCTCTGTCATTGGCTCATCAGTAGAGTTGCTACTATCATACCACTCACTGGAATTAAGCTCTCCGTCCCCATTCAAATCTAACATATCGAACACTTCTTCATAATCCATATCATCACTTTGGGAATTTGATTGGACAAATATTACCAGTCCACTTTGAGTGCCTTCATCGTATTGGTATAGGATAAGTAACTCCTGTTGTGGGTGAGATATCTGGAAAGCACTACCATCAGAGGCAGTTACGTTACCAATCCACTCAGTGCACATACTAGTGTTGTTATCATAAGCTCCATCACATTCCATGTAGTTATCTTCGTGAGTAGTTTCCCATAGTTCGGTCGTTGAAATATCATACATTATCTCGCCAGTTTCACAATCTGTTCCATTTTCTTCACAATCCTCCCAAATCAAGTGTTCTGGCATGGTCCATGTCTCGTTAGAATCAAATTCATACACCATGTCTTGATCTATCGGTTGACCACACAATGAGGAATCTAGATTTGTGCTGTTGAATATCGAGAATCCTTCACTGGTGTAGTTCACGAATGGTACACAGTTGTATACGCTGGAGTCTTCTGAGTCTTCTCCCATATCCATTGAAACGTAAGTGTAAGCAGTGCAATCTGTCTGGTTATCATCGGTTGTCATGTTAGTCATTGTATTGTAGCATCCAGTATACACTATCGCCCCATAATCCTCGACATACATGTAACCTGCACACTCTGCCATACTGGAATTCCAGTTCGCTTGGTGGGTTACTGAGTTGTAACAGTAATTGTCCACAATTACTGTTGAATTGTGCCATACATATGACTCACAGGCCTCTTTGGAATCAGCGTTAGTGGTGTGAGTGCCCATGTTGTAGCAACCAGTAAACGTGGTTCCTCCCCAGTTTTGGTTCTCGTAGTATGCATATTGTGTGCAAATACTTTCATTGTCATCGGTGAAACTGTGACTTACATTGTTGTAGCACTGTTGGCCCGAACCGCTTGGGGAAGTTACGTTGTAGAATCCATAAGAGCCACAAGATGAATTATCATCATCTGATACTTGATGCGAATAAATATTGTAGCATATATCCTCTCCTTCATCAATTGTGTAATTCTCAAGATAAGCATAAGATGAGCATGAATCTTCATCATCCATTGTCGCAACGTGCGTATTTGAATTGTAGCAAACCATTTGTTCTCCTACTTCTTCATCATAATCAAGCATGCTCAAAGCAGTGCCTAGCACACACTCAGCAACATAGTAGTCTATGCTATCAGCGTCAGCGTCGCAATATGATAGGAAATCATCGACTGTTAACATATCCTCATCTTCATCGTAATCATAATTCATGTTGAACCAGTCAACGATTTGCTGTAGGTCATTTGTGCTATCCCAACTCATAACATCGAAATCATCAAGACTCATTTCGCTATCATCTTCATCTGAGCAATCCCCTGTTAGATAGCAATCATTGTTCGCTGAATTTTCGTAATCTGGGGATTGTCCATAGTCGTCAGTGCAGAACCAGTCTC
>DAZU01000119.1:8243-11314 GCA_002507425.1 Euryarchaeota archaeon UBA53 | reverse complement strand
GCTGAGGTCTGGGAGTGGTTCGAGAGAGGTGCATATTTCTATATCTGTGGTGACAAACAATATATGGCAAAGGATGTCCATAGAGCTCTCATTGAAATCGCAATAGAGCATGGTGAAATGTCAGAGGAAGATGCTACTCACTTCATAGAGAAAACAATGATGAAAGAGCAGAAGAGATACCTACGTGACGTATATTGACGAACAATACTCAGTTAATTGCATTAAACTAAGACTAAATCCGAGTGTAACAATTCATGATTATGGAGTAGGTATACTAACTAGAGGTATACTTCTGTCGATTGCCTTAGTGATCATATTAGTTGTCCATTTCGATTTTGGGCCAGGAAAGGCAAGAACATGTGTGGCATATTCAAGCATTTTACTTCCTAGTTTTGGCGATGCTTCTGGTCTACCGGTGTCTTCTGAGCCAATTCTGGGTTCGTTCCACGCTTCATTAAAAATCGCAAGTTGAATGTGATTTTTTCCTGCCCATTTCTCAACCAAACTATCAACTCCACTCGCTCCGCCTAGAATTATCAAATCCGGAGTACAGTTCCAACTTACCCATTGATCTAACCTATCTTGAATCCAAGTTTCATCATAGAATCTAGAATTGCCACAGACCACTAAGTTGATGATTTTTCCATCATCGTTAAGGTCCTTTCCTGCAAACTTGTCAACCGCATCTTGGCCGTTGATAAAAACCTCGGGCATGGTTTATCTCAAGCCCTCATAATATAATAGTGAATGTTTATCTAACGAAATTTTAACACAAGTTAGTTTCAATTTTCACCTTCTACAGATAGTATATTCAACCGATTTCATCTTAGAATGGTTACAACAGGGGAGGAATATGGGATTCAATAGGGTACTGATTGCGAACCGCGGGGAAATCGCTCTTAGGATACTTAGAACCTTGAGAGATATGGAGATTGAAGCAGCAATTATTCACGGCAGAGAAGACAGGTTGTCACTCCCTGTTAGGTTAGCAGATGTTGCCTATCCTATAATGAGGTCCAACCCTCTAGACTCATATCTGGACATAGAAGCGGTGGTCAAAGCTGCAAAAGAACTCGAATGCGACGCTGTCCATCCTGGTTATGGTTTTTTGGCGGAGAATGCAAATTTTGCTAGGCGTTTAGAAGAAGAGGGTATCACATTTATTGGACCTTCATCAGATGTAATAACTCTACTAGGAGATAAAATTGAGGCAAGAGCAGCCATGGAGGCAGCGGGTTTACCTACTGCCAAGGGAAGTAGTGAGCCGATATCCTCAGCAAAAGTAGCCACTGTAATTGCAGAGGAGATAGGATACCCTGTAATAATAAAAGCTGCAGCAGGTGGCGGCGGAATTGGAATGCAAATTGTATATGAAGACCACGAATTCCAAGGGGCTTTGAAATTATGTCAAGGTAGAGCAAAATCTGCATTTGGTGACGATCGGGTATTTGTCGAGAAATATATTGAAGGAGCTCAACATGTTGAATTTCAAGTCTTAGCAGATGGAGATAAGGCAATACATTTTGGAGAAAGGTTTTGCTCAATTCAGAGACGTCATCAAAAATTGATTGAGGAAGGACCATGGTTAACAGACGAAAAGCGCGCAGAAGTAGGAGCATTGGTCTGTGCGGGTGCAGAATCTGTTGGTTACAAGGGACTTGCGACTTTTGAATTCTTAAGAGATAAAAACGGTGAATTCTACTTCCTCGAAGTAAACCCAAGAGTTCAGGTTGAGCACACCGTTACAGAATTAATTACGGGTTATAATCTAGTTGAATTGGGGATTAGAGTTGCTCAAGGCGAGAGTCTACCTCTTAGACAAGATCAGGTAAAAATTAGAGGACACGCAATACAATGTAGATTGAATGCAGAGGATACTACGAATTTCGCCCCTTCTCCCGGCAGGCTATGGGAATGTCACTTTCCCTCAGGTTTCGGAATTCGTTGCGATACACATGCTCATCCAGGTTATGAAATGCCGGGTTGCTTTGATAGTCTATTAGCAAAATTACTTGCTTGGGGTCCAAACAGAGAATCTGCCATAAAGAGAATGCGAACTGCACTAGATGAGACAATAATTACTGGTGTGGATCATTTGATACCTCTCCATCGAAGAATTATGGATGAAAGTGATTTCCTAAGAGGAGATATTACAATAGCATATATTGATGAACATCAAGAACTATTGGGATGATACAATGGACGTATTAATCGTCGGTAGCCTTGCATACGATTCCTTGGAAACTCCATCAGGAAAGGCCGAAAATGAATTAGGAGGATCGGGATCATATGGAGGGTTCTCTGCAGCTTTTCACGGAAGAAATAGAGGTAACTCAAAAATAGGGTTAATCGGCGTTGTTGGAGAAGATTTTCTCGATGAGCACATGACCTGGTATAGAGAAGCTGGAATATATACTGAAGGTATTGAAGTCAAACAAGGAAAGACGTTCAGATGGGTAGGATCGTACAATGCAAAAATGGATCAGGCTATTACCCATGACACTCAGTTGAATGTTTTTGAGTCGTTTGTTCCCGTGGTTCCAAAAGCATTCACATCTCCGAAGGTTTTAGTCTGTGCTAACCTTCATCCAGAATTACAATCTATGACTATTGACCAAACAGTTGTTGGTAGAGTTACAATCCTAGATTCAATGAATCTTTGGATAAACATTGCTCGTTCAAAGCTTGAAGAGGTAATGAAAAGAGTGGATATTTTAGTATTAAATGATGAAGAAGTTAGAATGCTTGCTGGTGATAATAATTTAATTCGGGCATCTCAAAAAATTATTCAAATGAAAGATGGCGGTATTCTAGTAGTGAAAAAGGGTGAAAACGGTGTATTAGCATTCCATCCTGAGGGTATGATATCAATACCATCATTCCCAACTATCAATCAAGTGGACCCTACGGGCTGTGGCGATTCTTTCGCTGGAGCAATGGCTCAAAGATTATCAACAGGTGTGGGCGAAATCACGCGCCGTGAATTGATGGATTCTTTAATTCATGCAACGGTGACTGCGTCATTTACGATAGAAAGTTTTGGAACACAGAGAATAAGAAATCTAAACTTC
>DAZU01000119.1:0-7829 GCA_002507425.1 Euryarchaeota archaeon UBA53 | reverse complement strand
ATATGACGGTGCTGAATATCGCTATGGTTGGTAGCGATGATCTGGCAAAGGCTGTTGCAAAGGCAACAGATCAGCGAGATGTTCATACTTACGTCAATAAGGACTCAGGAGTTAATGGTGTTAGAATACTCTCAATAATTAGACCAGCAAAGATGCCAGAAAGAATACGCCCCTTCTTCAATTCTTTATGTGCAGCAAAAGTTGGGCTTATTGAAATAGATTCGATTGACGCTGCGTTCGGAGAAGTTTTGGTGGGTTTTGCATCCGCAGGGATAGAGAAGGGAATTTTTGTAATCAACCCTCCTGATGGAGAATGGATTGATGAGTCAAAAGTTCGTGAATTTATGTCCCAAGCAGGTCTATCACAGTGGATACAATCTGATTTTGATGGAGTTTCTTTGAGGACTCGTTTGTATGATTTAATGGAAGAGATCTCGCATGAACTTGAGTCTTTGAAAAATGACCCCCTAGTTGTAACAATAGATCAATACTTCAACGTAAAGGGAATAGGTTTGGTAGCAATTGGCTATGTTCAATCTGGTTCAATTTCGGTTCACGACGAAATTTGTGTAATGCCTGCAAATGTATCTGGTTCTGTAAAAAGCCTTCAGGTAATGGATGACAACGTATCGATTGCTGTTGCAGGAGATAGGGTCGGTATTGCTGTGAGAAATGTAAGAGAGGAATCTCTATCTGGGAGTTCAATGATAGTTCACCCTCCTGTTGAAGATAAAAGCAAAGGGATTTTCTCACCGATATGTGTGGATTCTCACAATAAAAGCGAAGTTACAGTGACGAAATCTCCTTTCCAAAAAAGAGACCTTGCAGTCGGAGATATAGTCCATGCAAGTGTGGATCTGCAGTTCGTAGTAGGAAGAGTCGACTCTATTGATTCAGGAGTAGTTGTTAGTTGGGATACGCCTTTATTCATACGTCGAGTTAATCCACCTGCTGTTTTAATTGCTCAACTGGATTCAAAACCACGAATTATTGGGCATGCAAAACTTTCACGGCTCGACTAATTCAGTGCGAATAACTACACCACAAGTATTTGTGTAAACGGTGGGTTCATAACCATGAGATTGACTTGGCTATACTGGGATGCTAATGGACACAAAGCCAGATGGGCTCAGTGTCAATGGAGAGGAGGTTAGATTCCGCTCCTTGTCACTGGGTGGAGTTAGGGGTAAGGTTAGAGCCACCCTAAAGGAAAACCAACTATCTTTCGAATCTAAAGACGGGCAGGCACTTGACATAAAAATCAAGGCAATTCAAAGGGTTCACCATCATAACACGACGCTTGTTCCTGGGTGGCTTGCATCTGTTGGATTAATTCTTATTTGGGTCGCTTGGAGAGGTGTTGTAGGCAAACTCCAAGCTTTCTTTGGAGCTGCAGGAATTGTTCTAGCAGCCTCACATTTTTTTACTCGCAGACCAACCTTAACGATAGACACTAAGGCGAAAGATTGTCACACAGTTTTCGGTTCAGATATCGCTATGATCAAACTTTGTGCTTTCATCCAACAGTTACAAAATGGATTGAGTATAAGCGAAGCAAGGGAAATTGTTGATGGTATTGTAAGTGACTCAGAATATCCAAGGTTTGAAAATTCAGATTTTACTGAAATTACACCTAACCTGCCAGAAATATTTCCCTCTAATTCGATTACTACTTTCATAGATTCAATGGAAGATTATGATAATATCAATCCATCTATGTCCGAGGATTTTGAAAATGAAATAGTGGACTTAGATCTACCTATGTGGGAAGACGAAAGCTTGGCTACGGATGAACCTCAAATGCCGCCCGGTCTTATGGAAAGGTCCCGACAGAATCTAGTAACCCAAAGAAATCAAGTAATTCAGAACAGTTGGCAAAGTCCAGAATCAAAGCCTGCCACTAACTATGTTCATAGAAACGAAATTGGAAATATGCCATCTTACGGTATGATTGAACAAAACTATCCAGCTGCTAATATGGGCCCTCCGATAAATAATCCTAGTCCAAGTCCCCTTCCCAATAATTTCCTGCCATCATTCTACGGAGCGGATGGCGCACATATTCCAGGAGCAGTTTCAAACGAATTCTCTTTTCCTGATTCACCTCTGGTTAAAGAGGAGCAAGAGCAGCCTAAATCGCTAGTTGAGGCATCTCGTAAAGAAAACATTGTTGATGGTGAAATAATTATCGAAGAAGAAAAACAATCCGACAAGTATCCGAATATAAGAAAATTAAAATCAATGCCTGTAACAAACAGACTGAAATTCCGGAAGGGTAGAACTGGGAGAATTTCACCAAAGTCGGTTATTTCTGAATTATTAGTTAATCCAGCACTAGGAAGTGCCTCCAAACTTACTAGAAGAATACGTAGAAGGAAAAATTCCACGACAGAATCACTTAGAGTTCAGTCTGAAAACAATCGTCAGGCTCAGATTGCTCAATCTATACAAAACATCGCAAAAAGTAATGGAGGAGTAGTTAGTGATGAGGAGATAGATACTATGCTTTCTCACATAAGCCCGGAGCTAACTATACCTTCTACCTTCTCTGAAATGATAAGTTCGGGTTCGAAGGCACGTGAGGATGTTGAGTCCCTTCCTAGGATAGATGAATAATCATTTATCTCTCTGTGAGAGCATGTGCTCTCTGATTCCTTTAGCGACTTCCCAGTCGTTTTTTTCCTCATCGCTAACAGGCGTAAACTGAGGAATTGGAATAGGCCGCATCATCGAATCTATTGCAATCATGAAAAAGTATCCTTTGCAAATTTCTTTCCTGCTCCAATCGGATTTACTCATCGCCCATGCTGTCACCTTTGCACAAGCTGTGCGACTGGAAGTGAAGATGACCTTTCCGGTTACCTCAACAAGGTCTCCCTGTTTTGCTGGCGCTTTGAATTCAAGAGTATCAATTGATATTGTGACAAATTCTCTGTGCGCAAACTTTGCACACACTATTCCTGCTGCTTTGTCCATCAAAGAAAGTAACCTGCCTCCGAAGAGTGTGTTGTATGCATTTGTGTCCTGAGGAAATATTTCTTCAATCAGGGTAACTGGCTCATTGCTGTGAGGTTCCATATTCGCTGCCAGTAAGTAATAAAATTTGAATTGATGTATTAAATTCATTAAAGATTTGATAGTTTAGGGTGTTGATTTTCATTTACCATTAAAAAAATTAATTATATCTGCAAGTCTAGAGTTTTTTTATCCAGCAAAGGTACTTCAAATTTAGTTAGTCTAACTCTGACAAAGAATTGCATCGGGTCCCCCCCATAGGGGGGTACCCGGCTATACACCCCCCCGTGGGTATTTTATGTCTGTCTTGTTTGGGAATGTTAGACGGTGCGAACAATGTATGACAAAAAATCTACAATCTCGGCTTTGGTATTAACTGCTTTGATGTTACTTACTCCACTTGCTGGAGCAGCTGATGTCACGATGTTCAGTAACGGAGCAGCCGAGGTTTCAGTTGAGGTCAGAGATAGCCCAGAGTATACAAATACAGATGATGGGACCGTCACCCTACCATCAGGAGATACAGTTACAAGTGCCTCTATGAGTATATCAACAGGCATGGCAAAACATCAAACCTATTCAACAATAAATGGTGATACTGCACAATATGTTTGGGACCCTAGTTTTAATAATCAACAAACAGAGTTTTCCACACTTACCGACTTTACATACCAAGAGGATACTATAAAACTCGTGAGTGGTGGGTTTTCAACGGACTTTGAAAGAGACAATGCCGGTTTCCAAGATATCACAACAGGCCTATCCCAATCAGCAATGGGCGAAGGCTGGCAGCACGGATCTCTTGGTGATGGAACAATATTAAACGAAAACTGCAACACTGGCAATGAATGTTGGGGAACTAATATTTATGATTTTGATAATGACTACACAAATGACAACGGAGGAGGTGGCTTTTCATACAGTTTAATGTCTCCTGAAATGGAGGTAGATCCTAGCTCTCACATTGCACGATTCTCAAGTTGGCATGGTCTGCATTGGGCTCAAACTAACCCTGGTGCAAATCCAACCAACACATATTATGACTGCGCTTACGTTATGGTTAGAAATTCGTCTTCCCCGCAATTCCCCGGTCCAGATATTGGATGGAATTACATACCCTTTGACATAACAAACTCAACAGGAGTAGGATATGCAAATGGGCTTTACCCTATTGGAATTGGAAATGGTAGGATTCAAAATTGCGATGGCTTGACAGGAAATGATTACGCGCTGGGCGGAGAATCTACAAATCCTGCTACCAATCCTACAGGATGGGCAACACTTGCTATTAATCTAAATCAACACATACACAAATACGTTCAATTGAAATTTGTTATGAGTCATAACAACGGCATCGGTGCAGCTCAAAACAATACAATGCCTGGCTGGTTTATCGATGATTTCCGAATTGGTGACCCGCTACCACAGTCTGGTTCTATGACTATCAAAGGTTTCACTCCAAAGCAATCTCCAAATCCTGGATTTCCCGATGGTTACGGTATTCTGACCATCGAACAGGAAACTACTCCAACGAACTCTCTCACAGTCACAGTTTTGCGTTCAGGAACAACCGAAATTGCGATGGATAATGACGGTAATCAATTGACTGGGCTGCAAGGACCTATTGTAGAACTCTGGGACATAGATTCTTCAGATTACCCTGTAATCGACCTACGCTTTGATTTCGATACCGGACAATATCGATTGTCGACTGCTGAGTTATTTGGTATAAACATTGGAACAAGAGTGGGGACTGGGTTGAATGACACCAGTGCAATACAAAGCGGAGGAATATTTGATGGAGTATGGCAAACATCTGGAAATGGGGAGCCGCTATTTTACACACCAACAATAGTAGATAATTCATATGATCCACCGCATTACAGCACGAAATTTTCACAACCAATATTGGCAGTTACACCAGAAGTGCTGGACGATTGTTCAGAAGTTCCATTAGTGCAATTGATTCTAAGAAATAACTCGATTTACAACCTTACAGTTGGACAGAAATGGGTATCAGACAAACCTATTTTCGGATTCGCATCTACGCTATCATACAATAATTCCTGCGGTGTATCTGAACTGTGGTTTGACTTAGAATTCGGTCACAGCGCCTCCTCTGTAAAGATGGATATAGCCAATGATGGGGATGTTGAATGGGCTATGGATGAGCCTGCATTTGGAGCGTTTGGTAGACAAACAAAGTTCTTGGCTGGATATGCAGAAGGAGTGAACTACGCTATGGATGAATCTATGTTAATTCTGAATTTCAACGGAGAAGCGACAGGTGCTGCATTCATGCTTCCATATGGAGCCAGTGTCTTGGCTGCAGATATTAAGATGTCAAATAACACAGCTGGCGATTTTGATTTGTCTCTTACTGCTAGCGGTCAACAAGTGAGTTTTGGTAAAATGGAAAATAGGTCTCTAATATCCTTCGAAACAGTCTTCCCTATGTTTGACTTAGAATCTGCTCTAAATTCACTACTCGGCAATCCTCTTGTTCAACCATCTTATGTAGACGAATACGGAAATTCATGGGTTACTTTTCAATTTGATATTTCAAACATAAATGCAGCAAGTGGAACAAATGTGACTGCTAGAGATTTGGATATTATCTATGATTGGGAAGGCGTCATTGATGGGTCTCTATACCTAGACAGAGAGCTTAATCAGGGGATTGCATTAGGTAGCGGTCCGACTGTCGATGTTCCTCTTTCAATATCAGCAGGAAGTGGTGGTGCGGTAGAGTTATCTGACTTGTCAATAACAACATCAACTGGTTATGATTCGTCTCTATCTCTAACTGGAAACCCAACAGGTCTCTATCCAAACGGTGACATAATTGAAGCAATTTCAATTCATAGTGTTGATTCTACAACCGGTACTTCATTCGCTGAGGCTAGGCTAAGAATGGAGTCTACAAGTGGAGTTGTTGAACTAGCATTCTCAGAATTGTCGTTGTTTACAGAACAATATGATCCTGAGAATCTGGTGACAATGGAAGCTTCATCTTACACCATTGTAGGAGACGAGATGCAGGTCACTTGGAGATTTAGGATTAACACAGCATGGGAGGATACAGCTGAACTTAGACTCTATGCAAGTCTAATTGCAGCAAATGGTGTAAATGGTATTCCGGGGGCTGTCGTTCTAGCTCCGGCTAATGGAAATGCAATAGAAAACGATGCAATGATTGCCTCATTTGAGCTGCAAAATAGTGGAGGAGTTGCTCAAAATCTCACCTCAGCAACTTCAAATCAGGATATAAAGCTAGTAGGAAGTATTCGCCTAGAAGGAATTGATGTTGCTCCCGATCCTAACTCATACAACATGACACTTCAAAGATGGAATGTTGACACGGTAAATGGCACTCTTGTCTCAGAATGGGTTGAGGTTTCAAATCAATCTGGTGTAATTGGTGGCAACTTCAACTGGGCAATAAACCTTGGATCGACGGCTGCTGGGCAAGCAACATACAGATTCATGCTTGATGGTTACCAAGGCGGAGATACGCTATGCCCGCCCGCCCCAATAGTATCAGATGCAGATTGTGCCATACCATTTAATCTGACTATTGATACATACTCACCAACCTTAGTGAATATATCAGTTCTAAAGGCATCCAATTACGATCCAACTATATGGACAAACTGGAGAGAGTTAGTCGATGATACATGGGTTTTACCAAGTTCACAGCAGAAGGTTAGAGTGTTAGCACAAGATATTCCCTCCCCTCCACCAACCTTAGATATGTATTACTGGGTCGAATACGACCATGATCAAGACCAGGATGGAATTGCAGATCCAGATGAGTACGCACTTTTGATTCTCAATAGCGATGGTAATTCACCAACTGCAAACTACACAGGGACCTTTAGTGATGATGCCAACAAAGGGCAAGATCCTCCTGGAAAGGTGAGCATATTCATTGAGGGTGCTGACCTTGGTGGAAATGCAATTGTCGGCGGTGTCGAAGGATTTGATGAAGATTTAGTGACTTATGTATCAATGGATGCAAAGACTCCGAATATCAGGAATTTCTTCATAGAAGATTCGTTTGGTAATCGCTTGCACAATCCGAATGAAGGCGCTCCTTTCTATCAAGGGCCGTGGAACATGACCATGTATGCTGGTAATGAGTATCATCTGATTGTTGAAGCTAAAGACGAAAATGGTTGGAGAGATATAAATTATTTCGAGATAGATTTAGGACCAGAAAACATGGTGGTCTACTACTCTCCACGCAATGAAACGGCTTGGACTGATTCGCAGGATATCGAAATAATTCTAGCTGGTAACAATAGTGACGGTCCTCAGGTATTGCGAATGGATGGTGGTCGATTAGTGGACGCATTTGAAGATGAGTTTTACTTAGATTTACCCATTAGAATGAATTGGGACATTGTGGGTATTGGTTCTACTACATATGTGCCACAATTGAGAATTAAAGATATGGACAGAGATCCGTCTCTAATGAGCGAGTCTGGTGGTCGGCACAAACAACGTTGGGTTTACAGTGACGGTATTCAACTAGATTACAGGAATGGAATAAGCCCCACATTTACCGACATGTCAGAACCTTATTCCCAAGATATTGAACTGGCATTCGTATTCCCTGGCGATACTGTTGCAATGGAGGGGAAATATGCCTACATCGATGGTATCAACAACGGTGTTTACATTCTCCCAGAGGGTGAATTCACGTTGGAAGTAACCCGAGAAGCGGCATTAATGGACGGAAACAAAGGATATCTTGCCTACCCTGCTGGAGGAGCAGATGGCTCTAGAACAGATGGTCCTACCTTGCACAC
>DAZU01000062.1 GCA_002507425.1 Euryarchaeota archaeon UBA53 | reverse complement strand
GGTAGGGGGTGATGAAATCAGTAATCCCAGTTCTTACCTTCGTCTCCATCTCCACCACGGGAGAGGATGAAGGCTCCTACTACAAACGCAATTACAACCAATCCTATGATAACACCCCAAGTCCAAGTTGGAACTTCACCATCTGAAGAGTCGTCAGATGTTCCAACAGTGGAACATTCATCTGGGTTTGCACTCTTGTAAGAGGCATCCTCACATGGGTCATCTACAACTGTTCCTGAATGCTGTATATCTGTCCCAGGCAATGAATATCCTTCGTTGCCCTTGTCATCGTATGGGATTGCAGCAAAGTAGTATGATCCCGAGGGTTGGCCACTGTTAGAGATATCTACTGAGCTTGCTGTTCCAGCGTCCGTGCATGTTGAAGGCATTGCATCTCCTGCCATCCATGTTCCTCTCTGCCAGCAAACCTTCCAGCCATCTACATCAGATGCATCTCCGGATACTGTCCATGAAACTGTCCAAGAGTTCCCAGATGCTGCATTAGCCACGGTCATTTGTGTAGCCGTTGCGTCACCATCAACCTGGCTATCTGCTGTTGCTGATGCGGTTGCATTTCCATCCTGACAATCTGCAACATTGCAGACCTTGAGGGTGTAAGTGTATGTGACACCATGCTCTGTTTGGGTCTGTCCATCTAAGGAGTGCGCAACTTGACTGATGTTTACATTTTCAGATGTGCAGTCTCCGTTTGAGGGGCAAATTTCCATTTGTAGATAGTCTACTCCAGGAACAGTTGTTCCCTCATAGCCCCATGATGCAGTTATTGTTCCGCCTGAACTAGCTATTGCTACAAGGTCAACGACACGTGCATCTGGCTTTTCTATAACCTGAAGTTCTCCACCCATCAAGACAATTTCTCCTTGAGGCATTACTTGACCGAGTGAGGTTAAGTCTACATCGATTGAACCGTCTGTTGCTGTTGTGGTAATTGTAGCATCAAGTTGTGCCCAATTGCCGTTAGATATCCAGAATACACTTGTTGGAGCAAGTGTAGATGCGTCATAAGTCATTGTAACGGATTGAGCGTAGACATCTTCGGCCATGTATGTGGTTGAAGGTGAATAATCAATTACTGCAACTGAGTTGTATTCTCCTGCATATCCGAAGTCTGTCAAATCCTTAGTGTAAGAAGCAGCGCTGTCAGACCAAGTGTCGATACCGAACGAACTTCCATCGTAAGTCAAATCATATGTTAGTCCGATTCCGGAGTCAGTTTCCGCTGTTACGATAATCTGATTCCACACGAATATGTTTGTGAAGTCCTGAGCATAGGACCCGTATTCGTCAGAAACTCTAACTGTGTAGGTGTTAACTCCTGCCCACTCTGAGGTCAAAGCAATCAAGTTGCATGTAGAGAATTGAGGACCTACACCATTACAATCAGATGGTATAAGAATCGTGCTGTTTAGTTGTGTCTCCATACCTGGGTGTGTCCACTCATATGCTAGAGACAGTCCAGCGTCATCATCTGCATCGAATGCATCTGCAACTAGAGTGATCATTCCATCAGGACCTGCAACGATTGTGTTTACATCTTGCTCAACAGTCATTGAAACACTTGGTCTGTTGTTTAATGCAGAGATTCCATACATTGCGGCATTATTGTTTCTAGCTGACATGTCAGCATTTGTTCCACCGACCATTGAAACGGTCGCTGAAATATTGTAAATACCCGGGCTAAATTCATACATCATACATGCCTCTCCCATTTCGAAAGCTGTGCCTTGTCCGAAGTCGTCACCTAGTAACCTGTGTTCGTAAACTTCACCGAATCCAAATGTGCAGTTGTCCGCATCCTGTGTCATGGTTGAGCCAGTGATTGTGTTTTCTACTGTAAATGCGACTTTCCAGTCGTATGTTACACCAATATCACTTCCCATGTGCCTAACGGATGCTTGAATGCTTGACATTGCAGGATTTAGAGGACCATCGGTCATTCCCGGCATTGATGGTTGTCCAATAGCATCACCGTTTTCATCGATAGCGTATCCTTGGTTAATTACTAGACCAGTTATTCCAATGTCGTGGAAAGTTTGGACATTGCCTTCTATCATATCTTCACTAGTTGATGCAACATCATCTTGACCCTGTGAAACTTCACAGAAGTGGATGTAAGTAATCGATGTTGCGTTCTCATCACTTCGGTCGTCGACTGTCTCCTCACAATCTGGAAGTTGACCATATAGAGTGTAACTCATTAGATTTACTTCAATACTGTAAGCGCCACTTTCTCCGGATGTATCAGGTGATACAACACCAAAGTATTGATACTCATCCTCGAAGTCAATAACATATCTGCTACCATTTGTGACATTGTTTTCATCTTCTGCGTGTCGGAAAACTTCTGTAATTGTGTTGGTTCCTAAGCTCCCAACAGTTGTCTTTCCTAGTATGTCTTGGCCGTTACTATCCAGAGCGCTAACAAGAGTTCCTTGAATGTCCAATTCTAGCGTTACATCTCTTGCAGACCATGCTGAGGAACCCCCTGTGGTAACTGTCAATGTGAATGCTTTGTCACCAGAGCCACCTTCGATTTCCTTTCCAGAATCCCAGGCCAGATCAACAATAACGTCTGTCCAATCAACAACTGAAACAGGTATTTCTCTTACGTCGTTTCCTGGGTCTGCATCACCAATCGCTGTTGTTTCTACAACTATAATGTAATCTCCGGTTTCTGGTGTCCATGCGACTGTAGAACCTTGATATGTCATTGTGTATCTACCGTAATCTAGTAACTCACTGGCAGCTAATGTCGACCATGGACATACGTTTACATCATCACAAACAACGTCACCGTTGATCCAAGATAATTCGTTTCCTGCTGAGTCTAGGGCAACGTTACCTCTTACTCCACCTTCAGCCAGGTATACAGAAAGAGTGATTCCCATCTCATCGATGGCCGAATCACCCACGTTTTCGATATACATCTCAAAGTGGACGTCTTCACCTGCTCTAAGTGTGTGTAACTTTTCGCCGGTTATCGTGTCGGTTGTAGTCGCTCGCGGCGACAGAATGTCTGTTGCAGATGCATCAGGTCCAGTACGGCCATCAGCTTCTACCATATTTTTATCTTCCAGTTCAGCCCAATCTAATGCTGCCAGCGAGGTGCTAGCCATCATGATTACAGCCAAAATTAATGGGGTCAGTTTGCTCATTGTCATCTCCTCCAAAAGGGTCGGTTGGGTTTCCCACGCCCTATTCGGTATTTATGAGTTGGCAACAATTTCTGTATAAAAAACCAATAAATTATGCAGATTAAGTAAAGATAATTTATGCTTCAGTAAACCGATTATTGCAGAAAATATCATATTTTTATCATGATTTTTGTCTGCCTATCAAATTTCTTGTGTAAATATGCAAAAAAAATTTCATTATTTTTTTGATTTTATTCTATCGCAGAAATCGCCTCAGCAGGAGATATACTAATCGCTTTTCTTACCGGGATAATGGTGGCGATTAGAACCATCAACCATCCACCAATGACTATCAGGAAAATTTGGCTCCAGGGAAGTATCAAATCGACATTTTGCTGCTCCCAAAAAGTGCTGTGTAGAGCAACATGAAAAGCGATTGCTACGAGCGCACCATTGACAATTCCCATCAACGATGTCCAACTCACTTCGATAATCATGCTGTATGTGACCATTTTCTTTTTGAATCCTAATGCCCTTAACATTCCAATTTCATTAGAACGCTCAGATACGGATCGATACGTTACAACTCCTATGCCTGCTGTTCCTACAATTAGCCCTAATGCTAAGTAAGCCTGGAAAATAAGCAGTATTGCAAACACTAATCCGAGTATCAATAAGATCTCATCCTTGATTATTGATGAGTTAACACCTTCTCCCGCCAACTCAGAGGTAAGTGTTTCTTCTAAGGTAGTTGATTTTACATTCGTGTCGTGAGAAACGTAAATCCTGGTAACAACCCCACCGAACTGCTCATCGACAGTTTCGCCATCCATCCATATTCCACTGGAAAATAGTTGGCTCGACTGAGAAAGAATACCTCCTACGGTGACATTTCGAGTATTTCCTGGGTTGGAAATGTCAATTAGCGAAATTGATTTTCCA
Source organism: Euryarchaeota archaeon UBA53 (assembly GCA_002507425.1). Classification (GTDB taxonomy): domain Archaea; phylum Thermoplasmatota; class Poseidoniia; order Poseidoniales; family Poseidoniaceae; genus MGIIa-K1. The sequence continues at coordinate 6,271 of DAZU01000062.1, read as the reverse complement.
ATTGATAAACTTAGGCCAGATATTGACTCTCCTGTATTTGGATCTACAAGTGCAAAGGAACTATCAATAACCACAATATTTGGATTCGATTTGATTGATTGCCAAGCCTCGTATTGGGTTTGTCCCAGCGCTCTATCCCAATCTTCCATAGGTATAGCTCCATGATCTACAAAACCACTATCAACTCCTCTCAAGAGGTAAGGAATTCTGTCATCGCCATCCTCTACCCAAACAACTGCCCGAGATATTCGTCCTATTGCATCTATGTTATTCCGAGAAGAATTTGAAATATTCCATTCAGCGAGATCACCTGACAACTCTAGCGGTATTTGTCTAGAAGATGATAGTAAGATTTCGAAATCTCCACTAGCATCCTCAACGTATCCAGTTGAATGCTCTTCGAACTGGACAGAATATCCTGCCAACACTACTACGCTGAATACGGTTAGAGAAAACATTCCCATAATCACAGCAGTTTTCAGAGGAGTAGATGCGGGATGTGCGAGTGATACTCGAGTGACTGCTCCAAATTTTCGTGACAAAGGTGAATGCTCTACTAGCCAAGAAGCAACCCTAGGGGCGATTCCGGTAAGAATCATCACTCCTGCAAAAACCTGAATCATACCTTGAATAGCAAACGTAACTTCGTCCGGCTTTACTCCCGAATCGACTGGAGTCCATGACTCTGGAGTGAGTGCCCAAAGTATCAAAGAAATGCCCATTACCGAAATTGTATTACGACCTGTGTTTCTAATTTTCATCTGTTTCAAATGAGGTATAACAAATGTGAAAACTGGAATTATTCCAACTAACAACAAAGATGCAGAAAGATGCCACAGAGCGAATCTAAATGGCGAGTTTGAATCAATTGTCAATATTGACAATCCACATAATAATCCACCTCCAGAAGACGTGATCATGAACAAGATAAGCCACCAAGGTATACCACGCTTTCTTGCAGGTGAAAGTCCCCTAAGAGCCTCAACAATACTGAGTCTACTAGTCCAGAACGCAGTTGTAAAGAGTGTAAACATCGCAATCAAAAAGCCAACTGATGTTCCTATAAGCATACTCTCGAGCGAAAATGAATACTCAATTCCATCAGCGCCAGCACTTGAGAAGACACTACTGAAAGCCATTGCTACTACCCAAGCCAACAACAAACCGAATAATCCACCAACTAAAGATGCCACTGAGGAATTTATCATTCCCTCCATTAAAGCGAGGGATCTCATATCTGAGCGTTTCATTCCAATAGCCCTAATAATCCCCTCGTCCATTCTCCTTGAATTTGCAAGCATGATAATTATGGTCAGAACCAGTAGCAAACCTGCTCCAATTGTGAATGCTCCAAATACAAGAAACATTGCAGATAGAACTCCTGCCCCTTCCTCGGCAGCTAGCAAAGCTTCTTCTTTAGCAGCAACTATACGCAAATCCATAGATTTGGCTCCAGAGAAATCATCTAACCAATCTTCAATTTTCGTGTTATTGCCATTTGTGATTACAATTATGCTTCGCTCGCCACCTTCACTAGAGGCAAGCATCTCCCCGTCCGTTAGATTTACAAAGCCGATTATTATAGATTCCAACTCATCAAGACCGGGTGCATCTAAGGAAGTCATGTTACCATTTATTCGTAAAATAAGAGGCGTATCATCACCATACGCCCATGGAACTAGTCCATTGAACATTACATTATCCGATTCGTTAAGCAAAGATAGTCTAGAAGAAATTAGTAACTTACCTTCCTCAGGAGAAAGTTGTCCGTCTGTTGCAAGTAGCATCTGAGGCATTATGCCGAAACCGCCGATATCAACAGACATCGGTAATCTCGGGAGAACTTGGTCTGATGAGATTATAGATCCATATGATGTCGAACATAACAAATCTGTGTCAAATACGAAAACCCTATTGTCACATCTATCGGGGATATCTGATTCAAATCTAACCTCACCATTAAACGAATAAAGACTGTCGTTGTGAAATAGGTATCCTCCTCTTGTAGCTTCCCAACTTTGAGGCGACTTTACTCCTGATTCTGTTTCCCATCCTGTGTTTGGTGAACCAGCCATTAATTCGTTATCATAATGTAACCACTCTCCAGCTAAGTCCAATTCAGTCCATACTCCGTTTGAGTAACTATGGACCTCTGTTCCAGTTAAGTGCTTAACTGCAATGTAATCGACATTCGAGATATTCAAATAATCAAAGGAGAATATCGTCTGAGGCAGGTCTGGTAACTCTTGAGTGAATAGAGCTGCTAGTTTCTTTTCTTCTCCTTTGAAATGATGAATTAAATCATCTCCTGATTCAACCGGAATCTCGACTAAACCATCACTATATGCAACTAGAAGAGAGTCATCTAGAAGTGTTACATCGTTAACTAGGCCTCCGTCAGGCGCAACCCAACTATGGATTCCGCCATTCCTTTCTTTTTGGAATGACACCCCCTCGCCAGAAACATACCAATCGCCTTTTTCCGTTGCCAATATTTCCGTAATCCTATCATCAGGTAGAGCTAAAATATTCGCGCCTTGTTGTATTTGTTTCAATGGTATTTGCAAAACCTCCATGGCTGAGCCAGTACCCAAAAGGGAGGATTTATTCTCGTCCCAAGAATCCATAAATGCTGAATCTAATCTCCCTAGGCCGTTTGTGTTTGATATTGACAGAGCCTCGCCATCAGTAGTTATCTCAAATCCAGAAGAATCATAATCGATCAAATTATCCAAGGTTGAAATTATTTCTTCAATTTGTCCGGAAGCATCTTTGCTATTTACTAGCGTTATTCTTAGCATATTCACTTTCCCTTCCTTAAGTTGATAAAATTGTGCAAGATCCAATGGGGTGAACAATGCTGGAGATTTTGAACCTCCCATACTACCTTTCCCCTCCATTGGTATGACAGAATTAATTGTCAAATTTTGATAATAACGTTTTAGTTCAACATCGTCATTGTATGAAAACCAACTAATTTCAATTTCATCCCCTTTCGACAAACCGAGATCTTCAGATGCTACTTGATTGATTGCAACACCCTCCCATCCCGGGTAGGCAAACCAAGCAGCTGAAGGTAGTGACTCACCCTGATTGTTTGTTATTGTTGCGATACTGTCTATACCATGTGTCCACTTTTTTGCGATGCCTTCTGTGGTCAGCGATTGACCGAATAAAGTGGTCAGATTAGATTCTAAATCAAACGAGAACCCCGTTCTTCTGTCCTTTTGAAATATTTGAATATCGGTATCCCCGTATATCGCTTCGACTTCTTTACTCAAGGTGGCATCTAGACTATCACCGATAACTAGGGAGGAAGTAATTATGGATGAGGCAACTAAAAGACCTGCCATCATCAAAGCAGCCTGTCTAGGCCTCCTCTTGATCTGCTGCCATGATAATCTGAATGTTACCAAACGACGAGGAGAGAGGAAGGGTTGTAGAAGCATACATGATATTATGCCGACTGCCAGAACAGAACTCCATTTTCCTATAAAATTGATACCTAAATATTCCAATAAACACCAAACTAACCACGCGTCGATTACTGGTCCTAATAAGAGAATAAAACGATAGGATGATCTCTCGAAGTCATTTCGTAATACCCACGTTGCTGTGATGCTAATGGGTAATATCAGCAAAATGACAATCCCGGTCTCAAGAAGCATATCTATTCCTCTTCTAAAACCACACTTCCATCTTCGATTCTCATTATGCGAGAGCATAACTTTGCAATTTCATCATCATGAGTTACAATCACTATCGTTGAACCAGATTTATTCAATTCTGATAGAAGTTCCATCACATTTCTACTGGTTGAAGAATCAAGATTCCCAGTTGGTTCATCGCACAAAATAACAGAAGGGTCGTGAACAATCGCCCTTGCAATTGATACTCGCTGTTGTTGCCCTCCTGATAATTCGGAAGGTCGGTGATTAATCCTATCACTCAATCCTACTTTTGTAAGTGCATCAATGGCTTTTTTTCTGGCGTCTGCGGGATTTGAGCCATGTAACAAAAGTGGAATCTCCACATTCTCAACTGCGCTCATTACGTCTAAAAGATGGAATTTTTGAAATATAAAACCCATCTCTTTACCCCTGATGTCACTCCTTTCGTCATCACTTATGCCAAAAAGAGGTTTACCAGCCACATGTACTTGTCCAGCAGAAGGGTCGTCGATTCCTGACAACACGTTGAGTAGAGTTGTCTTTCCACAACCGGATGGTCCCATTACAGCGACCATTTCGCCCTGTTCAATACTGAGCGTTATCCCTCTAATAGCCTGGACTTTTTCATCCCCCATTTGATACACTTTCCAAAGTTCTTCACATGATAGAGCGACTGCCATTATAGTATACACATCGGAACGGGTTGATAAGTTGGTGCCAAGTCGCCTAACCATGCATGTCAAGGTTCTCAGTTTCGGCCCGCTGGCTGAAGAGATTGGGGGACGAGAAAAAATTCTAGAAATACTACCCAATTCTTCTGTAAGGTTTGTCCTGGAAGAAATTGGAATAGACTCATGGCTTAACAAAGGACTGATTGTAAGCCTAAATGGAGTTAAAGTTGGTGAAGACGAACCTGTTGGCGATGGAGATGAGATAGTTCTGCTTCCGCCAGTTTCAGGGGGCTAATAGCCGATTGATTGACAAGGGATGAACCGGTGCGCATTAACAGAGGGAACGATATGAGGTTCGGACCGTTTGAAATAATGATTCTACTTGCAATATTCTTTTTGTTATTCGGAGCTGAAAGACTCCCAAAGCTTGCAAGAGCCGCTGGGCAATCTAAAGGTGAGTTTCAAAAGGGACTATCTGAGGTAACAGGTGAACCCTCGACTGTCAATACTATTGCCGATTTAGAATCTGGTGGAAAGACAAAATCTGTTGAATTAGCTCAAAAAGCCGAAGCTGCTGGAATTGATGTGTCTGGAAAAACTGCGAAAGAAATCCAAGCAGAGTTGGAAACCGCAGAGGAATAGTTGTAATCGGCCGAAGTCATTTTGATTAAACTCTGACACGCTTAACCTTCATAGGTGACCCACAGATTTTGCAATCCATCTCTTCACTAGTTTCTACTTTTCTCGTGGATTTACACCCTATACATTTCAATTCCCATGCCCATAATTGTTCGCTTTTTCGATTTGAAACTGCTTCAAATGGATGACCTAACTTACGACACACATTCTGTATTGAATAATCATCAGTAAACAACTTCTCACCGGTTTGAATGGCTATTGCAATAATCTCTAAATCAACGTTGCTCAACCGGGGAAGATCACCTGTCGCAATAGCTGCTGATTGTGCATCACTTACATCCGGAGTGGACCAATTCATCTCTATCGATTCAATCAGCATTGCTCTTTCTGGAGAAAGTTTGCGCAATTCATCTAATTGACTATGGGCGACATAACCCCCCTCTAGCTTTTCAGCGGGCCAATGGAGTAAGGCTGCTGTGTCCAAGGCCGGCATTGCCCAATGGGTCGTGTTTTCCAGCAATCAAGACTTCGCCTGTGAAAGGGTTCATCCGTGTGATTGTTTCCCCTAAGCCTGAATGTCGTGGAAAAATTCGATTATCGAATGGTTTGACGGGTTTGGCTGGCTCAGCCTTGCTGCCTTGTCACTCACCGAAGCGATAATTCAGCCTGTCCCGCCTGATTTGCTGTTTTTGCCAATGCTCGTCAATGCATCTGGAGATACAAATATGGTGTTATGGCTATGGATTGTAATAACCGTTAGTAGTGTATTGGGTAGCATAGTTGGGTATTGGATGGGGAAAAAGTGGGGCAGAAGCCTGTTCAACCGGTTCAAAGGAGAAAAGCACCTTACAAAAATTGAGGCGCTCACAACAAAATATGGAACCGCAGGTGTGTTTATCGCAGCATTCTCTCCAATACCATACAAGGTGTTTGGTTGGGCAGCTGGAATGGGTGAGATGCGAATGAAACCATTCGTGTTAGCAGGATTGTTTGGTCGTGGACTTAGATTTGGCTTGGAAGCACTGCTAGTTGGTATTTATGGAAACAAAGCGGTCGAAGGTTTAGAGTGGTTACTTGACAGAGAAGTTCTGATTGGAATAGTGATTATCCTTCTTTGTGGCGTTGCTTGGTTATTGTTACGCTGGTGGAATGAATTGAGCCTTGACCCCAACATTGATGAACAATAAATGATGCGGGATGTTTGCTGCTTGTGTGGTGTAGTGGTCCATCATTTCGGGTTTTCATTCCGGCGACCCGGGTTCAAATCCCGGCACGAGCACTCTGACACTT
>DAZU01000102.1 GCA_002507425.1 Euryarchaeota archaeon UBA53 | reverse complement strand
GAATAAGGGCTGGGAAAGACCGGTGCCAGCCGCCGCGGTAATACCGGCAGCTCAAGTGGTCGTCGCTTTTATTGGGCCTAAAACGTCCGTAGCCTGTTTGGTAAATCTGTGGGTAAATCAACGAGCTTAACTCGTTGAATTCTGCAGAGACTGCCAGACTAGGGACCGGGAGAGGTGTGAGGTACTCTGGGGGTAGGGGTAAAATCCTGTCATCCTCAGAGGACCACCTGTTGCGAAGGCGTCACACTGGAACGGATCCGACGGTCAGGGACGAAGCCTAGGGGCACGAACCGGATTAGATACCCGGGTAGTCCTAGGTGTAAACGCTGTGGATTTGGTGTGTGGGGTCCGCAATGGGCCCCATGTGCCGGAGTGAAGATGTTAAATCCACTGCCTGGGGAGTACGGTCGCAAGGCTGAAACTTAAAGGAATTGGCGGGGGAGCACTGCAACGGGAGGAGCGTGCGGTTTAATTGGATTCAACGCCGGAAAACTCACCAAGGCCGACTGTTATATGAAGATCAGTGTAATGAGCTTGTCGGATTATCAGAGAGGTGGTGCATGGCCGTCGTCAGTTCGTACTGTAAAGCGTTCTGTTAAGTCAGATAACGAACGAGACCCGCATCCTTATTTGCGACCCTCATGTCCGCATGAGGCGCACTATAGGGAGACCGCTGGTGTGAAACCAGAGGAAGGCGCGGGCAACGACAGGTCAGTATGCCCCGAATGTCTTGGGCTACACGCGCGCTACAAAGGACAGGACAATGGGAAGCCACGCCGAGAGGCGGCGCTACCCCGAAACCTGTTCATAGTTCGGATCGAGGGCTGTAACTCGCCCTCGTGAAGCTGGATTCCGTAGTAATCGTGTTTCAACATAGCACGGTGAATATGCCCCTGCTCCTTGCACACACCGCCCGTCAAACCATCTTAGTTGGGGATGGATGAGGCTGCGTTTTTATGGCGTATTCGAGTCTGTCTTCGACAAGGAGGGTTAAGTCGTAACAAGGTATCTGTAGGGGAACCTGCAGATGGATCACCTCCTAAGAAAACCCGGAAGCGGGGGACTTCGGTCCCCTGTTTCCACCTTTTTTTATTCTTTATTCAGTTTACTTTTTACACTATCAGTCAACAATTGATATTCTGTTACCGTCCATTGTAATTTTAACCAGACTATTAAGTGGCCAATCGCCTTTTGATCTTACATAATTCATACCATCATCTTTCTCAAATACAATCCAACAGGCAGACACTATTGCTCCCATGCTATCAAGGCACTTTAGAATGGGCAAGAGTGTCCCACCCGTCGAAACAACGTCATCTACCAATAATATCCTGTCCCCTTCTTGTATGTCATTTATGTAGATATTTCCTTTTGAATAACCAGTTGATTGGTCGATGCACGTCTCACCTGGTAAGCCATACTCTCTCTTTCTTCCCACAACCATAGGTTTACCTGAAATCAAGCACAAGGCAGTAGCTAGAGGTATGCCCATTGCCTCTATGCCCAGAATCTTGTCAACCTTGCTCCAGTTTACGTTATCATCTATGAGATCTCTTGCAGCCGTTAGTAACTCACTTGATTGCATTGGAACTCCATCTGACAATGGGTGGATAAAATAAGGATAATCTCCTTTCATAATCACGGGTGCGGATTTTACGCTCTGGTGAAGAGTTTGCAACCTTTCGTCTCTCATCGGCCAGTGCTAGATTAACTACCAAATGAATTATTTCCAACTAGCTAGGTCGACTGAATCTATCTTTCATTGACTCCCTAAATGTCAAGAGTTGTAACACGGGCCCGGAGAGGTCAACTGTAATGGTCGCTCCTCGGTTGAATTGATACTCATCCCATCCGTCAGGAACAACAAATCCTCTGTGCATATCACTAGTGATGATTGTTGGTGCTGCTGTCCAGTCAAGGTAGGTAGCATCATCGACACTTTCCCCCAAATCTCTAGCAATGACCAAGTAATGTGTTTCAGAATCATCGCCATTACCTAAATTAGACTCTCTTGCTATGTGGTTGAACCATGCCCCTTGGCCGAGCCATGTTGAAAATAACAGACCACTTGAGTGCTGGCTTATGTCAATTGAACCTCTCTTTAGGTGATATCTGGATGGAGCATACTGATGAGTATTCGCAATCAACAAGTCGTTCATAGCAGGGTCACTGCGGATTTTGTTCCCACTAGTAGTTTCAATTATAGCCTGTAATCTGGGTAGTCTATTGACTATTGCTTCACCATTTAGTGCTGATTTAAGATCTTCAGCAAATGTGCCAATACTGCTATCCATGTAAAAGCCCAATGATCCATCAGGATCATCGCTTCTAGGGTGAGAATTCACTCCCATTACTGGAGTGTTTGAGTCTAGGTTATGTGAGATAGAAGTTAAAGTTCCATCACCACCTAATACAATTACTAAGTCCCTGCCAATAAAGTCCGCTCTGCGAACTTTCTCTCTTGCACGGATGTCTACTCTAATTTTGTTTGATTGATTCTTCAGTATGTCCTTCACAACTTCCAGAGATTCGTCATGAATTTCCTCAAAATTCTTCTTGTAGACAAGAAGCACGTCAGCCATAGTCACCCCACGGGCTTTCTGTTATTGAGGCTAGTTATCCCACGTAAGGTCTAATTCATATTACGCATTGGTCGAACCATGCAGCCCGATGATGACAGCAAAATCGAAGTTGAAGATAGCGTAATTAGCGGCGACATACACCAATCTGGCGATGTTCACCACAATCATTACACTGAACAATCGATTACAGGTATTCCTGAATCCATAATAATCGACCCGAACACAGGATTGCCACAAAATGTAATCATTATTCAGCAACCATCATCTGCTTCCAAAGTTGTGGGTATCCTTGTAATAATTTGGGGGGTATTGAACCTAGGTGGTGAAGCAATATCCATCAGCGACACATTGGCTATTGGTGGTTTCTTTTTAGCGATTAGCGGAGTAAATGTCCTAGTTTCTGGCGGCTATATAGCCGGTGGTGTGATGATGACTAATTACAGTAAAAAAGGAGTGCAAATTTGTCTATTAATGGTAATAATTTCTGCAATTTTGAGTGTTGCTTCACTTGCATTATTCCCAGAAATATTGGATTCAGCAGTAGATGACGGAGATTTGACAGAAGATGAGGCCGAGGCATTGGAAGGATTTTCTGGAGCCATGGTAGGTATTGGAGTTGCCACGGCTGTTATTTGCAACGGTATTTGCGGATTGATAGTAGCAATACCACTGATGGTCTCAAATAACGGATTGGATGATAGTTCATTGATTGGCTGACGGTGTTACAATGGGAAATCTTGTGACAGGGCAGGCAGCAACTTTTGTCGAAGAACTCTGGATTGAAACAGAGAAGCGTTACGAAATCATATGCATAACCAGAGACGTCCAAAAAATCATCTCAGAAAGTGGAATCCGTGATGGATTGGTTTTGGTGAACCCAATGCATATTACAGCCTCCTGTTACGTTAATGACTTGGAATACGGTCTTCATCATGATATTATGAAATGGCTTGAGAAAGTTGCCCCATTTTATGGAGTTGATGGCAAGGGTGGCGAGGAGTATCAACACCACAGGACCGGGGAAGATAATGGCGATGCTCATCTAAAGCGACAATTATTGGGTCAACAAGTTACCATGCCAGTAAAAGATGGTGCTTTGCACCTGGGAAATTGGGAACAGATACATTATGCTGAGTTTGACGGCCAGCGTAGAAAAAGAGTTTTGGTCAAAGTTGTTGGAGTGATATAATGACTGAATTATCAGAACCCTCTAATTTGACAGAGATGGCTACTGAAATCGGGATACAAAGAGAACAGTGGGGAAATGGTTCTTCATCAGTATCGGTTGAAATCACCGCTAAACATTGTAACAAAGGCGGTGTTGCTCATGGCGGGCTTTACACTTTGATGCTTGATATGGCGTTAGGAGGATCACTTGTCTCAATATTACCAAAAGCAGAATGGTGTGCAACTACTAGCTTGAACGTATCCTTCATCTCTGCTGCAAGACCTGGAGAGAAGATAATTTCAACAGGGAAAGTTGTGAAACGAGGCCAAAATGTTGCACATCTTAAAGGAGAAATCACCACTGACTCAGGTCGTATGGTAGCGACAGCAACAGGCACTTGGGCAATTTGGGGCCAAAAACCAGCAAGTATGGGCTAGCGAACATTGATGTTCTTCCATCGCACGGATGTTGTTATGGATATCAATGAGTTAAGTCTTGACGGTGGCACTTTCAAAGTAACTTTACCGTATCATTGGATTGGTTGGTTGTTATGGTGTATTGGTTTACTCATCACTCTTTTTGGCTTTCTTGCTGCTTTCGATGACCTTCAAATTCTGTTTGTTTCGGCAATTGGTTTACTATTGATGGGGTTCTCTTCGCCAGGATCTCTCGAGGAGAGTCTTCACAAAGTCAGAAAGAAAGCTATTGATCAAGAAGAACTGCAAGCAAAAGCTGCATCAAGCGGATTGTCAATAGATAATTGGTGGATGCAACAGACCTCTTACGTGCCAACAAATGACCCAAATGACTGGATATTACCTGCTCCCGGTCCAACTACTTGGAATAATTCCGATAGATATGGACCACATGATGATGGATCTCCTCTACCTGAGCATCCTGTAAAAGTTGGAACTCCTACACCGGCAACAATGACTTTGTTCACAGTGTATTCTTTTGTTGCAATAATTTGTATTTTGGTTGCAGCTGCATCTGGTATCCTAAAGGATAATTCAACAAAGTTCCAAGCGGCTGGAATTGTTGGTGCAATAGGATTTATTCTTGCAATTGTTGGCTATTTTAAGACAAAGATACTAACTCAGATGCTAGATACACCGACCTCTCTAGTACGCTCAGCTCCAGTTGGTAACCCTGAGTTAGTAGGCCAAGTCAGACCTATTGTGGAAGGATGTCTCCGAGTAGTTGTTGATGGGAATGAAAACATGACCATGGGAAATATGGTTGGATACCACTGGGAATATGAACAATATCAATGTCGAACAGTAAAGACAGACAATGGCACTAGGGAAGAGTGTCACTGGGTCACCATACGTTCGGATAGTGGTGCTTGTCCCTTTATCCTGCATGATGGGACAGGTGGAATAAGGGTAAATGCTGCATCTTTCAAACGTAGAAATTACGGAAAATATCTCAAAAGATGGGATGGAGCATTCGCTCAAACACTTGGTAAGCAAATAATGTCACAAGCTGTTGCAGGCCTACTTGGGGGTGGTAGGGTGAAAAAGCATCGCTGGACATTATCTGGTTTGCGTCTTGGGAACCCTGTATATGTCCTTGGACAAACAAAACCCCGAACATCTGAGGCATTACAAGCTGAGGGATTGGATGGAACGTTAGGAAACAGTATAATCGAGGTTTGGGGTGACGAGGATGCCCCGGGAGTAAAATGTAATCTTGCAAGGGGAACAGAATTGTCTCAGATAGGTTCTTCAAGATCAGGTTTTGAATATGTTGTGCTTCCAATTATTCTGATGTTAGGTGGAATAGGTTTACTAGGGATAGCGTGAATATGATTAGCCAGTTCATTTTAGCACCCTCATGGCAGAGGATGTCGTAATAGTAGGCGGAGCAAGAACACCATTTTGCGAATGGCAAGGCGGCAAGCGTGGAGATGGCCAGCCGGGTGGATTGTTAAAGGATGTAAGCGCACTTAAATTGGGCGAAATAGCAATTAAAGGGGCTTTAGAAAAGACAAAAACTTCCGCAAACGAGGTTGATCATGTTGTTATGGGATATGCTTTGCAAACCTGTGACCAAGCAATATTCGGAGCTCGTCATGCAGGTCTTGGAGCAGGTATTCCACAGGAAGTTCCAATGCTTACACTATCCCGTATATGTGGCAGTGGTGTACAGTCAATTGTGACTGCTGCTCAAATGATTAAGTTGAATGAGGCAGAAACTGTTGTTGC
>DAZU01000078.1:532-12058 GCA_002507425.1 Euryarchaeota archaeon UBA53 | reverse complement strand
AAGGCGAGATTGGCAACAGAGATACCGGTAGCTACCCAGGGTGGAGCCTATTTAACAGTGCGAGACGAGGATAAAGAAAATTTGGTTCCAATCGTTGAAGAATTGGCAAAAATAGGATTCAATCTTTTTGCGACCCCGGGAACAGCGGACATAATTCGGTCCAATGGGATGGAAGTTCAAACAGTCTATAGAATAAATGACAGAAAACATCCTGATGCACTTGACCTCATGAGAAGAGGAGAGGTTGACTTTATTGTAAATGTGCCAACAATCTCAGGTGGAGCAGTAAGAGATGGGAACATGATGCGAAGGCTTGCAGTTGAGATGAACATACCATTTGTTACAACAATATCTGGAGCAAATATGGAAGTATCAGCAATTAAAGCGATGAGAGAAGTTGATTTAGTCCCTATGAGGTTAAAGGTAAATTACTAATCACACGCATCGAAAGCCTCGATTATGTATTCGGTTAATGGACTGGTCCATGCTAGGTCACTAATACCATCTTTTCCTTCAGAATCGTATACCCGCACAACGTCTTGAACTCTTACATTACCTTCACTCGACCTAGCAAGTATAGTCTTAGGTTTGAGAATTTTTCCAGTTCCATGTGGGTCATAAATAGTGTCTAGTGCCTCTGCTAGGAACCAATCAGCCTTGTCTTTCGCATCGCCCTCAAACTTCTTCTTTGGCTTTTTAGCACCAAATAGCCCCCCTGGCTTCTTCTTCTTGGGTGTTACATTGCTCGACTTTTTGTTTTCTGACTTTTTAGGTGATGCTTTGGCTTTGTCCACACTATCAGATTTGACAGCAATGCTTCTACCCTCAAACTCCTTCTCCATTTCAGCTCTTATTTCCTTTTCCAATTTCTTGATCAATGCTTCTTCATCTACTGATTTTGCATCTTTTTTCATGTTCTCTATTATTGTCAAATAATGGGAAGCAACTTGAATTAGAGCAGTCTCCATACTGGCTTCAAGTTGCATAGAGACTACGTCACTTGAGGAATCTCTCCATTTTCTCCATTGCAGCATGGTATTAGATTGAATGTCGGACCCACATTTAGGGCAGAATGACCTTTTTGGTGGTTTGAGAACAGGAATAGAGCGCATAGCCTCGGGGTCGATTCCTTCATGCTCACCACTCGATACATCATGTATGTGAGTACTTGCTTCCATACCTAAGTTCATTGCATCTCTGAACATTCCTTCAGAAAGGTTGATTGTTCCTTTTTGCACTAAAACCCAGCCATCAGTTCCTCTTACAGTAGCTCTTACAGCCGCCGCAGCAGCCTCGGATTCTCCGAATTGATAATCACTGAATACTCCTTTGATTTCTTCGCTACCATCTGTCTGCGCATTTTCACCTGTCAATTCAGTGTCATCTCCATCTGCTGGCGCTGCAATACCCATCAAAATTGGGTTAGCACCATCTTCCACCTTTGCAATCATGTCAAATTTTTCTGCCATTGAGAGATCACTACGATCCCTAATAACATCTTTGAGTTGATTTAGATCATGGCCAGTTGCTGTAATAGGCCCTCTGACTGTTAGGTCATTACCGCATGATAGACAAAACTTCGAAGACGGCTCGACTCCAACTTCACATACTGGACAATAGACCCCGCCCATGAGGGGGAACATGACTAGGCCCCTTTGAATAGAACGGTCCAAATGATAGGAAATTTGTTGGTTTTAGAAGGTGTTATGTTAACCCAGAAGTTCTAACACTCTTTCCCTTTTTATTTCGCAAAGAATTGGAGCCAACTTTGGACCCTTTTCCCTACCTAGTATTGCCTTGTATAACTCTCTATAACCATCTTTAAGATTGATATTATGCTTTTTGAATGTATTAGAAATTGTTTCACCTATAATCTCCATATTCCATTCGCATTTTGAAAGCGATTCTTTTAGGGGTAAAGTCAAGACTTTATTGATTTCAGGGTTTTGATATTTTAAAATCTTAATTCGTAATTCCTCGGGGAAGTGAGGACCTTTTATCCATGTTCGCATTCGATTTATTCTGTTTGATATTTCTTCCCCAGTATCTTCTATTATCTGTTCATCACTTTTTACTTGAACGAGTAAGGCTAGATGCCGGAAAGAGATTGAATGTGAAGATGCAGAGCCTATTACGCTCATCCTTAGTGCACCCTCAGCATCCTCGATAGCAACCTTTTGTCTCCTTGATAGCGTTTCATCGTTTTTTTCTGAATAAAAATCCCGTGTAAGAAGCCTCTCATAATCGTCTGCGAGGTTGACTAAAGACATCCCTGCGTCAAATGTGATAGCTTTTTTGGGCTTAGTTGATGCAATCAGGTATCGTAAGATTTCAGGCGGAACAAGCTCGAGTGCCTCTAAAGGGCCGATAGTGTTACCACTCGAGGATGACATTGCACCCTTTCCCTTCAGTGATATCCACTCGTAAACCAGTGATTGAGGGGGTGTATATCCAAACAACTCTGAAATTTCTTTTCCTGTTGAATAAGAACCACCTGCGGCACCATGGTCCTTTCCAAATGGTTCACATGTTACTCCTATCCAACTCCACTTTGCAGGCCAGTCAATACGCCATGGTAATTTTCCATCTGCCTTCCTCAAATCTGCTTGCCCAGATTTACCATCCTGCTCCCAAAATACGTATGGCCAGTCATATCCAGTAACCTTTACTCTATCCAGACTACCATCATGCCCGTAGGGATTGTAGGGAAACCAATCTGCGCTTAATTCACGCCCACTCACCCTTTCAATAATTTCTCGTATCTTGTTGGCATTTTCGCAAGCAATGCGAGATTGGTCCGAAAATTTGCCATCTGAGTATGATTTGTAATTATCAATAATCCTAGGTTTAACATCAATTTGTTCAAGAGCATTGAGGAATGGTTCAAGAAAATGCTGTGCGTAATTTTTACCACTGTCACACGGCTCTCCATTAGCATCTGGTGCAGGTATCGTTGCCAAAGCGCAACCGATGTATTTTTCATACGCTTTCGACAAGAAAGGATAGACTTTCCTCAAAGGATCTGCGGAATCAACAATGAAAACGAATTCAGCATCCATTCCGGCGTTAATGCAAGCTCTTGTAATCATGTCTCCTGTTAAAATTTCTCGTAAATGACCAATGTGAAATTCTCCACTGGGTGTTATTCCAGATGCAATTATGTGTTTATCTCCTCGCTGAGACAATCTTTCTGCAACAAAATCCGCCCAATGCAATTTTTCACCTCAGACTACTGCGGCTCTAATCAGACCCCTCAGAGGAACTCCGTCCACTTCATTCCTCAGGGTCTTATTGACCAGAACCATGCACAGTGATACGTTTGCACCTGCTTCTCGCATCGATTCTATAGTTTTCGACATTGTAACTCCTGTAGATAAAACATCATCTACAATTACTATGTTTTTTCCAGAAACTTGGCCATATTTGTTCGAAAGAGAACCTTTTCCCGCCCCTCCTTCGATATTCCTATGGATGGCTACTTCGCACTGCAGGTGATTTGCAACTTCATTTGCAAATATTATTCCATTTATTGAGATACCAACTACTGTGTCTATATCCTCACCACACTCTTCGTCAGCAACATCAGCCATTATAGCGCCTATTGCTGCAATTCTTTGGGGCCTAACACCAATTGTTCTCCAACCAATCCTTACATCCATTGGTTTTTCATCCGCTGTGCTTTCGGCCAAAAGCCAAGATATAGTGTCTTGGGAAAGAGATAACTCATCTGCAATTTGCTGAGAATTAAGGCCTTGTTTGCGAAGATTACTCACCATGTCTCTAAGACCTTCGATACTTTTCTTTTGTTCCATGTTGGCAATCTAACTGCTCTACAATGATGAAACCATCGTTGATGTACAACTAAATATAGCGGAAAGTCTCAAATGGAACAGATTCGGGGCGTATAATATGTCCGAGTTTGATTATGAGTCTTTGCTAGAGCGCGCACGGTCAAACATACCAGAGGAAATATCTAACAGAGCCAGGTGGACACTTCCCGATCCTCAAATAATGATAGAAGGTTCAAATACCATACTCAGAAACTTTACAGAAGTAGTAAACCACATGGAGAGGGATTCAAATCACGTCTACCAATTCATGTTAAATGAGCTTGGAACAGCAGGATCAAGAGATGGACCTAGAGCAAGGTTCAAGGGAAGAATACCTCCAAAACGTATCAAAAAAGCAATCGTGAATTATGTGAATACATACATCAAATGCGTTCAATGTAATGCTCCCGACACACATTTCATCAAGGAGGGCAGGACCACTCTTTTGAAATGTCAGGCTTGTGGTGCGACTCGCCCTGTGAAACTCTGATTATTCCAAATAGTAAGTGATTTCATCAACTGCTGGTTTTGCTACGGAAGGTACTTTTTTAGGATACCCCGCCTTGATGAAACCAATAATTTCTTCTTTTTCTCCGTCAATGTTCAATATTCTATAGGTCTCATCAGTTCGCGTAATAGACCCCGTTGACCAATGTGAACCAACACCATTAGCCCAGAATGACAACACCATGTTGTGAATTGCGCAAACGGTTGCAGCGTAATCTTCTTTTTCTCTAAATGGATCATTTGGATTAAGTTTTGAAGTAACAGCAAATAACACTGGTGCAGATACTATTTTGTCGATTGCTCTATCTACGCTTTCTTTGATGTTATCAGATTTTCTTTTTTTGGCTTTAATCTCGGCTAATTTAGATATTTCCGGTATCATTAAATTCCTAGATTTATTTCCTATTGAGTAGAATTTCCACGGATGTGTATGCTTGTGGCATGGAGCATTTGAGGCAGCCTCTAGAGCTTTTTGTATGAGATGAGCTGATACTTTCTTGTCTAAAAATTTGTAAATTGTCCTACGACTCAAAATCACATTATCAATAGATCCCATTGGAAAGCCTCTAAATGTTATCAATTTTGGCTGCGAGAATAAAATCAGCTTCTACCAAGCCGTTTATTTTGTGGGTAAATATTGAGACTTTCACTCTGCCCCATGATAATTCAAAATCCGCATGATGATTTTCTTGCTCGCATATAGCTCCGGCTGAATTGACAAATTCTAGGGCTTCTGCAAAGTTTGGGAATGAAAATTCTCTTTCTATGTGATGTTCTTCAATAAGTTTCCATCCATCATTTACTTGTGACAGTAATGGCTTTATCCCCTGCATTGTTAATGCAGGAACTTCGCCGCTACAAGGTATGCATTTCTTTTCATCTAAACCCATAAATTTCAACCCCAAAGGTGAGAGTCATCATTCCCTTTTGTTTTCTTTTCGACTTTTTCATGAAGGTTAGACCTCCTTTTTTGATCTGCTCGTTCAAACTCTAGTAGTTCCTTATCGTCTATGTAAGCGGGTCTAGTATGGGCTATCAATACAACTCTGACTATTATTTCTCTCGAAAGGTAAACATGTCTACCATCAGTTGTCAGAAGCTCGATTGATGATTTCCCCGAAGATAATAATCGTCCTTTCACCCAATTATCCTCATCGCTTCTTAGAGCTCTTGTATCTAGTTGAATCTCTACTAAATCGTCCTTTCTAAGTCCGTGACGTCTCTCCATTAAATCCCCGGTGTGAACACTTTCAACATCTTCCAATTCTGGTGAACCAAGTTCTTCCCACATACTCTGCGCCCAGTCAGGTAACTCCGCCATGTTACCTATCAGGGGCTTCTCCTTCTAAGCCCTGACGCATAGTTTGTTAACCTACGGATTCAAGAAGTGAAGTCATCACCGAAGGATTGGAGGCGCTGTTGTGAAGGTGGTTTGGCGAGACTTGGTCACCATATTAACTCAGGAAGAGGTTCTTGATAAAGGGTTTAGCAGAGCGAAAAAAGCAGCAGACAGAGTAGATGATCCAGTCAAGGTTTTTCGTGTCAGGAAACAGTTGGTTAGAATGGTCCAAACTGCATCAGACATAATGTCGCAATATTTAGAGGACACAGAGAAATCATGGCCGAGTTTAGATCAAATGCCAGTCTTTGACAGAGCTATGGTAGATGCATGCGTTGGCTGTGATGATTATCGTCATCATCTTTCTATGCTTGGCTGGGGAGCAAAACAAATGCGGAAAATTTCCAAGCAAAATGTTGCTAAAATCACTCGTAGTGCACGTTTTGAAGTTATGCATGATGCTAGAAAAGAGGCTTATGGCCGTCTATCTAGCATAATGAGAAGGGTTGGTCCATCACTTGATTGGTTACATGAAAGCCGAATGATACTTAGAAATCTACCAGTTATTGATCAACTCAACCCTACAATAGTAGTTTGTGGCGCCCCAAATGTTGGAAAGAGTGCTTTCATTTCGAGCTTGTCAACAGGGAAAATGGAGGTAAATCATTACCCTTTCACAACCAAACAGTTGCATGTAGGGCACTTTAATCACAGGAGAGTGCCGCATCAGTTAGTTGATACGCCTGGTTTGTTGGATAGACCTATGTCTGACAGAAATGCGATTGAAATGCAGGCCATCGCAGCAATTGAACACGTTGGTAGTCTATGCATATTTCTCATGGATATATCTGAAAGTTGTGGCACGAGTCTCGATGATCAACATAACCTTCTAGAAGAAGTGAAATCTCTATTACAAGATATAGATATTATAGTCGTAGTATCGAAAGCTGATTTGATGAATCCTTTACCAAGTAACTGGGATGAGGTTAAGAATTCTGAATTAGAATGGGACGGCGAGGGTGAGCCTAACCTACCAATTTTAATCGATGAAGAGGGATGTGTCACAATATCCTCGACAGAAAGCGTAGGAGTGATAGCCCTTAGATTGGAAATGGCTCGAAGGTGTAAGGAAAATAACAAGACTGATAATTTGACGCTGCCAGAGGGGTGGTATCGAAAAGATTAGCCTAGTAGACCTACTGAACTAAGCAGTAGCGGGCCGAAGAATATCAAAACGAATACAAAAAACATTATTCTCATGACTTTATCATTGCGCTCTGTTTTTTCGAGCTTTTCAATACAATCTGGGTCTTTACAAACCCTGACCTCTAATTTGTGATCTATGTTAACTCCGCAAATTCTACAATGCTTGTGGGCAGAAACATGAGCGGAGATTTTCGATTTAGTAGTGCTAATTTTTTTGCTCACCCTATCTTTTATCGCCTTTGCATCTACCATAATCTCAATCCACCTTAACTAGGGTTCCAACAAAAGGTCTACCCTCCAGTGCGTCTTCTAAAATTGATAAATCTCTGCCATCTAATACAGCGAGTCTTATACCAAATTCAATTGCTCTTTTTACGGCAATAGGATCAACTACTGCAGACTCACCTGGCCCCTGTGTATCTTTTCCAGTAATATCTGCTAATTTTGAAAGCGTTATTTCATCAAATTTCTTTGCACCAGGATTTTTTCTTGGATCTGAATCGTAAACGTGGCTGACATTTGTGGCAATCACACAATGAGGAGATCCGCAATCTCTTGCAAGCGCTACTGCAACTGCATCCGTGGTGTGTCCAGGAATAGTTCCCCCCATTATTACAATATCATAAGACTCAAACATTTCCGAGGCGGATGCAGTAGTTTCAGGAATCTTCGGATTAACATTACACCCAATCTCTATTAGAGATTGTTGTAGTATTGATGCATTTAGTCTTGTGGCCATTATGCCAACACTGTCTAGTCTATAGGATTCTGTTACTGTTTCTTTTGCCAATTCAATCGCTTCCCTGGCAGCTAACCCTCCTCCCACAACGATTCCCAGTTTCCGACCATTTCCCTCAAAATGGACTGCCATTTGTCGCAATTGGCCAAACCAAATTCCCCGCATCTCAGCCTCCTCCGGGCGTAGAAGAGAACCACCAAGCGCAATAATGTGAGTCGGCATTATTACAGGCTGCACGTATACCATTCATGATGATTGCTTCTCGGAAGGCTTGAAAGACTCCGACTTTACGCTATCGAATAGGGGGAGACTGTTTGAGTGATGATCAAGAACAGGCTACCCGTAGACTAAGGTTGAAACTGACTTTGGAAGACCTTCGAGAGATGAAGGGATATGGAACAGAATTAGTCACTGTTATTATCCCTCCAGACAGGCAAGTGTCTGATGCAAGGCAAATGCTTCAGAATGAGCACGGGCAGGCTGCTAACATAAAATCCAAATCAACCAAGAAGAACGTACAAGCGGCAATTGAATCAGCGATATCGGCATTGTCTAAGTATAGAGATGCTGGTGAGAGAGGTATCGCCTTGTTCACTGGTTCAATAATCGTGGGTAACAACAAAACACGGCATATCACCGTTGTTGTTGACGATTTGCCTCAACCGTTGTTATCGTTTAGGTATAGATGTGATTCTAAATTTGAACTAACACAATTGGAAGAGATGTTGGTTGACAAAAAATCATACGGTTTGTTTGTGATAGATAGGGCAGAAGCAGCATATGGTATTGCCAGTGGCAAAAGGATACATGTTCAAGAGTATCTCGTATCAAACATAATGGGCAAACACAGGCAAGGAGGGCAGTCTGCTCAAAGGTTTGAAAGGCTAATCGAAGAGGCGGCTCACAATTTTTACAAACGCGCTACAGAGCATGCTTGTTCATACTGGCTACCAGAGTTAGATAACATCCAAGCAATCATAATTGGAGGGCCCGGAGCCACAAAAGATTTCGTCTTCAAGAATGACTACTTCCATCATGAAATTACAAAAAAGATTGCAAAAACCACTTTTGATGTTGGGTATTCCAACGAAAGCGGTGTCAGAGAACTGGTCGATAACGCCGGGAGTCTCATGGGAGAGATTGAACTTGACGCAGAGAGACAAGTAGTAAATGAGTTTCTGGAAGAACTGGTAAAGGCTCATCCAAAGGCTACCTATGGTGAAAAAATGATTGTGGATGCACTACAACAAGGTGCAGTAGCAAAATTGTTAATCAGTGAAGGAATGCGAAAAAATGTTGTAGAAATAAAATGCAATAAATGCTCCAATATCTGGAAAGCCACCTTAGGTAGGACCGAGGCATTACCAAAATGTAAGGAATGCGAAGCTGTTGGTGATGATTTAGTCGAAGTCAAATCTGTATCACTGATTGACGAATTGTCAATCCTTGCTTCAAAAGGACGTGCTGAAGTTCGATTTATATCTACAGATACTGAAGAAGGGTCACAATTAAATTCTGGATTTGGCGGTTTAGCTGCAGTTTTGCGTTACCCAATAATGTAAGGTGGTTCTATGTATATTCTAAGAGAACTAATTCTTGAACCCCTTCAAAAAGCATTATTTGATATTGGAATAGATGGTAACTCCTGGGAAAAAATGCTAGGGCCTAGCAGGGAAAAATCGCAAGGGGATTTGTCTCTTCCATGTTTTGCATTCGCTAAACAATTGGGAAAATCTCCCAATGAAATAGCAGAAATACTCAGTTCATCGATAAGCGGAGAATTTGGCGTATCATCTAATGGAGGATATCTAAATTTTGCTGCGGATCCTTTTTGGCTAGCAAATAAAGTGCTTTTTGGTGATGTTGAAAGAAGTAACAAGTCTGTGCTAATTGAGCACACTAGTGCTAATCCCAATGGACCGTTCCATGTTGGTCGTGCTAGAAATGCAATCTTAGGCGACACCCTTGTTCGCCTGAATCGTTTACATGGGAATGATGTAAGGGCCGAATATTATGTTGATGACATGGGAAAACAGGTTGGAGTTCTTGCTTGGGCACTTTCAAATCTAAGTGAAGAACAAGTCAACAAAATATTAGATATTCAAGAAGGCTTGAGTGGGAAATGGTCAAATAAAAAAGATCACATAATAGTCCGCTATTATCAAGCCGCTCAAATTCTTAGGAAGGACTCACTTGATAGCAATATTGAGGAGGAAATAGGAAAACTTGTTCACGCCTCAGAGCATGGTGATGACGAAGTTTTGAAGAAATTTGAAGAAGCCTATAAACCAGTTTTGGAAGGTATGCTTGAGACACTATTGCGTTTGGGTATTACATTTGATACATTTACAAAAGAATCAAAATTTGTTGTAGATGGGACTGTATCATCTTTGATGGAAGATTTTGAATCTTTAGAAATACACGGCGTTGCAGAAAATGGCGCACACTTTTTAGATCTTGGAAAAAGAGGTTTGAAAGGTAAAACTGAATTTTACTATAGAAGGGGGGATGGTTCGTCCTTATATGCTACAAGAGACGTCGCCTATCACATGTGGAAGTGGAAACAATCTGACAATTTGATAAACATACTGGGAGAAGACCACAAACTTCAATCTAGGCAAGTAAGCCTGACTTTGAATGAATTTGGTTACAATACTCCGGAAGTAATGTTCTACGCATTCATTAAGTTGCCTGAGGGAAAAATGAGCACACGTAAGGGACATGTAGTGTTCATGGACGATTTACTTGAGGAAGCTCATGCACAGGCAGCGTCAGTAGTTAAGAACTTGAGAACAGATCTCTCTCAAGAAGAAATAGATTTCATAGCAGAAGCAGTTGGTGTATCAGCAGTTAGGTATAACATAATCAAGGTAAGTCCAGATAAAGGATTCACATTCAGGTGGGAAGAAGCTTTGTCATTCGAGGGCGAAAGCGCACCTTTCATCATGTATTCTCACACAAGGGCTTGTTCTATCTCAAAGAGAGTTTCCAGGAGTGTTGGAAATTTCGAGATAGGAGAAATTCACAAATCCATTTATGAGCTATTCAGGGCAATGGCCGCTTTTCATGACAAATTGGATCTGTCGGTCAGTGAGAATAAACCGCACATTTTCGCCTTATATTTGCTTGAGTTAGCAACTGCTTACAACGCTTTTTACAGGGACTGTCACGTCACCAGGGACGGACAAGTGAATGAGTTTTATTACGCAATAAGCGAAAAAGCAAGAGAGATGCTTAGAGACGGAATGAATGGTATTGGAGTTATTCCTCTGGAATCGATGTAAAGCCCTGATTTGGAGTATTTCCTGCCGCCTCTAGATTTGTTCCAACATCGTGAAGTTCCGACATAGCATCTTCAATCGAACCTGTCTGTTTAAGGAATCTCGTAGGGGGGAATCCTATGTCCAATTTACCAGGTTCAAAAGTGGACTCTTCTATCCAAGCTTGACATGCTTTACCGCTGCATAGAGCTGAGAAAGAATTCAGGTCAACCCAAAAGGTTCTTCGCTTGCAAACGGGACAATCTCTGCAATGCATGCTAGAAAGAACAGTCATTGCTTCATCCCCTATTATGTCAACTTCCCAGATCAGAATATCGGACCTTGTCAGAGCCATCATATCGGATTTTTTTAGGAATTCTCTTAGCACCCGCCATGCAGTTTCCTCAGAGGAGAATACACCGAGCCCAATTGTATTACCATTGTCCTCGGTAACAGACGGAACGAAAACTCGTTCTGGGCTTGTCATGTGTATGCGAAGTTGAGAGGAGTCTTTCAAGTTCTCGACCATTCATGCTCTACAACTGCTAATCCGCCAGGGTTTGGCAGGGGAGCATTGGGTTTTTCGATGCGAATTGATATATGTTCTACAATTTTATTTTGACTTATGTTACTTACTAACTTATT
>DAZU01000078.1:0-183 GCA_002507425.1 Euryarchaeota archaeon UBA53 | reverse complement strand
CACAACGTTTCCATTAAATTCACAGGTTTGGAATTAATGATTTCATTATCCACCGATTTTTGTAAATCTGCGTAGTTTAACGTTTTTTCCAAATTATCATCATCCACGTCTTTAGAAAGAGTAACCCAGACGGATATAATGTAGGGTTGTTTTTGTTCCTTTTCGAATTCGTATGCACCATGG
>DAZU01000090.1 GCA_002507425.1 Euryarchaeota archaeon UBA53 | reverse complement strand
TCATCATCATCAAAGTCCTCTGAAACATCTCTGCATCCATCACCATCATGATCTGTATTTGGTGTCGAACTCCAACCTATTTCACCAGGGTTGCAATCATCCCAGTCATCGCCAACATTGTCGTCATCATCATCATCATCACAAGCATCGCCGTAAAAATCACCATCTGTATCCAGTTGATCGGGGTTGGGTATGCGCGGACAATTATCTGAGCCATCTGTCAAACCATCTAAGTCTTGATCCCTAGCATAATTCCAAATGGCTATGTCGCTGTAACCATTTGACGTGAGTGAGAAATTGCCCATCTGAGCTACATCTTGTATCTGCATTCCAATTATAGGGGATTCATTCTCTCCAAATATAACGGAAATTGCCATATCGTCTCCATTTCCTCCAGCACTAACTGCCCAATCCCATTGACTGTTACTGCCCAACTGTGCGACGAATATGTCTCTTTTATCACCGTTAGAATCTCTATCTTCGAGTGTGTCTATTCCAAGTGTGAAAGACGAAGTGTATGTCCCTACTACTATTGCATTGTCCCTCTTGTCAATAATCAATGACTCAATTGTTTCCCATCCACCTGCTCCTGAATTCATAACGTCAATCCAATCTCCGTTCGTCGAAAGAGTAGCATGGAACATATCTCTCCATCCATTGGATGTCAGATTAAGAAAATCAAAATCAACGTTGCCCTCGATTTGTCCAACCACATGGACTACACCGTTACTATCTACTGCACAGTCATTTACCCAATCATCCTCACTACCTCCTGCAAATGATGTCCAGGTAAAGTTTCCATAACCGTCGATCTGAGCCACAAAGATATCTGCTAGACCTTGTGATTGATGATTTTCTTCAAACATAACTGAACTGGTATAGGTAGCAGCTATGTGTAGATATCCTGATTCTGAATAACACATTCCTCCAAAAGGTTCGATTCCTCCTGAACTAGATACCTCATTAGTCCAAATGATTTCCCCATTTTCATTATAGTGCAAAATGGCTAAACTAGTTCCCTCATCGCCAAAGAACAAATACTCCTCAACCTGGAGAGGGCCCTTGTGATTTACAGCCACAGTTATACCACCATTAGGGCTTGATAATACATCAAATCCCGACAAGTCTAGATTATTTGAAAATGCACGTACCCAAACCGGACTTATCGTGTTTGAACTTACAGAAAACCGCCCGACAAAGGCGTCTCCTTCTCCGAGGTCATCTGCTTTTGTCAAGACTATGTCGTCGAAACTTATTTCACAAGGGCTTCCAGCAGTTCCTAAACAGTAGTGTCCAACTACAACTATATCTCCTGAATCGTGCAACGCGATCGCATCGATACCATCCGCTCCCGAACCCCCATATGATTTGAGAGATGTCCAATTGCCTGATTCATTTGAGATTGCGATAAAAACATCCGCATCTCCAAGCATCCCATTTGCTCCTACACCCAATTCACCAAAACTTGCAGCAGTTACAAAACTACCAGCTGTTACAACAGAATTGTCACTTAAAATGACGCTGCCTGCGAGAATATCATCATCGAAGCCACCAGCAGAAGTAGCCCATCCAAGTGGTTTTTCTTCATTACTTTCCGCGATAACTATTGGCGAGGTTACCAGTAAAAGGGCAAGCAATATACAGATTCGACGCACATTTACCCCTTAGCGTATACCACTTGAAATGTTGTATCCAATGTACGCAATGTCAAAACCGCATAAGATATCCCGTGGAATATGGGGAGAAGTTTTGCTTTTACATCTCGAAAAGAACTCTCCCCTACAAAAGTAAAAAAGGCACTTACAGCATTTAGAAACCCAAGTAGATGGCCAGAATGGAATACCGTTGCTAAAACAATGTTAGCGACAAAAGCAGAAACCATTGATGAAGGTGATCATCTTGCGATTTTTCAGATGATAAAGGGTGGTCTAATTGAAACTAAATGGCTTGTAGACAGTATCAGAGAAGGTTCTGATTTCTGTGAAATTGAGTTGGTTGGAGAGGGTCAATACAGAAATGAAAGACCTATTGCAAGAGGTGTGAAAAACCTAACAGTATGCATCACATTTCTATTCCAAAATGGCGGAGGTATTGAGGTACATTCTACGTGTAAGACCTCAAGATTGATGTCAATGTTTTCTAAGCAAATAAAAGCATTCATGAAAAAGCAGAGTGAACAGTTTATCTCAGACCTGTCGAGTATTTAGGTGCCGGTGCATCTATTGAGCGTGACTCATAGCAAAGGTCATGGCGGCTGGAAACAACGGGGTGAAAGGCCGTCGAAAAAAGAAAAAAAAGCGCTATGGAGGCCCTAAAATAAGCCTCCTAGTCGAACGAAATGCAGAGTATAATGCCGAAGCTAAGGATTCTGCCATAAACAGATTCTCTAAGTCTCCGTTACCAATTGGAATTCCAACCGATTTCAAAAATCCTAAGACATTCTCATTTAATTGGGAAAATAGACCAGTTTCCCTAAAGACAGAAGGTGAAATTGCTTCACTAGTTGTTAATCGTGGCGAGTTCGGTTGGCTTTCCGACGACAGAGTAGATGAGATTGCAAAATTAGTGTTGAACTGTGAGATGACTTTGGATCAGGCCCTATCCCTTAGAAGTGCACTGCTTCAGCAAAAAACCGTATACTCCCATGGCCAATTACAGGCAAGAGGGAAAGCCCTCCATAGATTGTATAAAGACGGTGTAAGTATTGTGGACCTTTCAAAGAAGTTCGATTTTCCGCCAATGAATATCTTCAGAGTTATCCTAAAAGAGATGGGGTGGTCCAAATCTAGAATAAAGGAGACACTGCGCTCACCCTCAAAATTTAAGCAAAGAGAACGCAAAGAGTTTGAAGCCGCAGAGGAGGCTGATAGAGTGAGTAACGTTGACCAGTCAATAACACATGAGAAGGCTGATATTTTTGAGGAGATTCTTGCGGATTGGTTTGAGAATCAGGGCGTTAGGGTTCGAAGACAAGGAGAGATGGTTAAAGAGCAGATGAAAGAGCATGGAAGGCCTGTTAATACCCCTGATTTGCTTTTCTTAGATCATGTTGAGATTAATGGTGAGCCAATTGCATGGATAGATGCTAAACATTTCTACGGTGCAGATGTAGACTTCCAGCGGAAAAAAATTGTAAAGCAGGCATCCAGATATGTCGAGACATGGGGTCAGGGAGCGCTTGTGTTCAGACATGGTTTCTGTGAAAACGTGCATATCCCAGGGTCCGTTTTGTTAGACTGTGGCCCTCTAGAGCTTGATCGACTGAACTAACTCATTGCAGGATTGTTGGTTTAATTCCCAAACCCAAACTAACCAGGTGCGAAGCCAAATCATCAAAGTCAAATTCCTTGCTTAGATCCTTTGGAACTACAATTACTGAGGTCCCAAGCATGCAAAGGTGATTGCTCATATTTTCCTTGGAGTTGCTAACCACGAGATTCAAAAGATTAGCACGACTTTCTTCCTCTAGCAGTCCTGAATCCATAGCAAATGTGTCCGCTTCTGATAGTAAAGTATCCCATACGTTTAGGTCCCAATTCATTTTTTCAAGTCTGCTTACAGAATCCTCTCCCGCCTTAGTAATCCTAGAAATCCACTGCTCATTATCGATATAGTCAGAGGTATGCTTTTCGTTTTCAGGATCCCAAACAAGTAGTGCTGGACAACCAACTGGAAAACTCCTACATTTACCTGGGAAGGGTGGGCTACCAGGCTTTGTCCTCAATTCACAGCCTCCAGCCCATAGGCCCAAGACATCTCCCAGTCCTCCAGAATTCTCTCTATCTAACCTGTGAGCAAGCCTAACTAACTGACTAATTTCGCCTCGATTGAAAAGCTCTCCTAATGCTAAACTTGTCGCTAGTAAACCTGCTGCTGACATTCCGAAACCTTGGGATACTGGTAATTCCAATTCAACAACCATTTCCACTGATGTGTCTATCCCAAATAATTCTCTAAACTCCTCAAGTAGTGGGAAGTATAAGGATTCCCCAGATGCTAATTTCTCACCTTTGAAATTGAATACAGATATTGTGTCTCCCTCGGAAACTGCCTCTTTAACAGTCACAATAACCCCGTGTTCCAAACAAAAACCCGCTCCTTTTGAACCCTGATTTCTTGCTAAAAGCGACGCAGAGTGTATTGAAAAAAGTAAGGTTACATGCCCTCCAACGTGAACTGATACTTCACTCATTTAATCACCGTAAAGGTAACTTGTCAAGATTTTTATCTACAAGTGAGAAATGTTCAAGCAAATGCTGAGTCTACTTCAGCATCAATCTTATCAAAACGAGCAATCAATTCATCACATGCTCGATTGAATACTTCTTCAGGTTCTAAAGATCCGTCAGACTCGAATGAGAATACGTATTCTCCCTCGATATCCTCTAAGACAATTGCGTCATCAAAGTCAGTATCTCTACCGGTTCCCGGCCCGACTTGATGTAAAGCCCTCTCAAGGTCTAAAACTGCGTCAACATCAGAACATTCTTTGTTTGTAAATAGTTTAGAATCAATTGGCCTTCCAGACTTTGAAGTAAGATTCAGGTCAAAGAGAGTCTTTGCTTTCTTTGGTTTTGCTAGAACCGCTCTTTGTCGCGGTTGGAACGCAACCGCAGCAGCAGGACACCATTTTGTGTGTTGTTTCCCGCGTCCTAGAGTTGCATATGCGTATAGTTCAAGATATTGTCCTTTAGCAAGAATTGTCAAAGGTATCTTCTTGTGCTCATCACGGATTTGTAATTTGGTTTCTCCAAGAACATTCAAATCACCTGCGTAAACCGTTTTAAAATCCTCTTCTGAATCTGAGTTCGGACCTCTAATCGAGAGGTGATATATGATTTGAGAGAGTGGAGAACCCCACTGATCTTCTGGAACATTCTCGTTATTGGGGTCATCCTCGGGAAAAACAAATTCATCAAGATACGTAGGAACTGGAACCATGGCAAGGCGGTGAGCGAGTACTTCATCAGGAAGAACGTTTACAGATTCTATGACTTCCCCTTGATTATCTTGTGTCACTCCCTGTTCAAACCTCACCTTTGTTATGGCCATTTTCGGGACGTCTGCTAAAATTGCTCTTCGAATGCTGTTAACTTGGGATGCGTTCGTATCGGAAATTACGATTCTGATTCTGTTGTCCTTAGGCCAACCATTTACAACTTCTGCCTTCATATTTATCACCGCAATTTTTCATACACGGCGACCGCGACGACCGCCTTTCTTTTTAGTGCCATCGTGGGCAATCGGAGTAACATCTTCGATTCGTGTGACGGTTACTCCAGCGCGAGTAAGAGCCCTTATTGCAGCTTGTGCTCCGGGGCCAGTATTGTTTGATTTATTTCCTCCAGGTGCTCGGTATTTTACTATAACCTGAGTGAAATCCTTTTCTTTCAGTTGATCTGCCATTCTCTCCGCTGCCCTTGTTGCAGCAAATTGGCCTCCAGAGTCTTTTGATGATTTCACAACTTGTCCGCCAGAGCATGTTGCGATTGTCTCTGCACCTGTCAAATCTGTTGCAGTCATTAGGACGTTATTGTAACTTGAAAAGATGTTGATTATCGCCTTGCGCATCAAACATCGCCTCCATCGACAACTGTATCTTCTGCCTTGGGAGCTTCCTCGGCAGATTCATTGACGTCTGATGCCTCTGATTGACTGAATTCTGGATCAACCTCGTCTTCTGCATATTCTGCAGATTCTCGAACTCCGAGGATTGTTTGTCTAATTATGTGATTTTCATCATTAAGTTTCGAACGAGGATGATATCGAATATTTTCCTCCTCGTCTCTTGATACTGGATATGAAGGAATTGTAACTTTCTGATCGCCAATGCATATCTGTCCGTGAGTAACCAACTGACGAGCTTGCTTCATTGAACAAGCCAGTCCTTTGTAGTAAACCTGTGCTTGTAGTCTTCGATTCAGTATATCCTCTGCTGATAATGAAAGTATATCGTCAAGAATTGCGTCTTTTGCGATTAGTCCTTTTCGGTATAAGGAGGAAAGGAGTGCGTCTCTCTCCCTTGCATAATGGCCTTCGGTTGTGTCGACCCTACCGATTAATTTCATTGCCTGACCTCGAATTCGGCGAAGTGCGGATTTAGATTTCCAAATTTCTGTCATGTTCTTTAGTCCGTGATTGGCTTTTATGGCATGCTCCTCTTCAATGCGGTCTGCCTTCCAAGGGTGCGGAGGAGTGTCATACTTAGGGCGTGCAAATTTTGGATGTCCCATACTTTTCTCCTCCTATCACTTCTTTTTCTGAACTCCGAGAGTTAAGCCAAACCTTCCGTTTGATCGGCCTCTTTGACCACGCACCTTGTGTCCGCCAGCGTGCCTAATCCCTCGATAACATTTTATTGACCTGAGTCTGGAAATGTCATCTTCATGGGTTAGTTTAAGATCCTGTCCGGATAGATGTAATTCGTCTCCTGATTCTAGATCTCTTTGGCGATTGAGCATCCACAGGGGAACGTTTTGATTGTAATTCTCGATTGCGGATCTTAGTGTTTCTTGCTGTTCTACATCTAGGTAACCAGCTTTCATAGATGGGTCGAAACCAGTGATGGTGCATATGTTTGCAGCAGTTCTATCACCAACTCCTCTAACCGCAGTGAGCGCTGTTCTAAGGGGCTTTAAACCGTCAATATCTGTATCTGCCATGCGGAGCATGTAAGAGAAATCGTCTCCGAGTTCCTGTTGATTTGCCATTGGGTTCCACCTAAAAGCGCGTACATACTAATGTCGAGCGGCTTTGCGACTAACCGCCCCTATATCAAGACCGCGATAACTCATTTGCGACACTGCAATGATTTTTGTTTGTTTATTGCAACACTGTTCGTTGTGCGTAAAGCCATTATTTTTCAAGACACAGCATCAACATCGAGTCTTCGGGTTGTTTAGCAATGAAACCTATTGATTCTCCTCCCGTTGCGCTCAACTGCCTATCTATGCTGCCTTGCAGCGCCGGTTGCATTGAAGGTTTCATCGTCAATCTAAGAGTCAACTTACCAAATCCAAATTCTCTAGCCTTCATGACTATGATAGGAATATTATCTTCATTCAAATCACAATGAATCAAGGACACAACCTTCCCTGTGGCCTGAATTAGTAGTTCTTCTCCATCACTATCGAGCCTCAGTTTGTTCTGGTGATGAATTTGCGGCCTCCTACCCGATATTTCACTCCAGTAAAATTCGGTTTCCTCGAATTTTGATTTTATGAAGGTAGTAGCCAAGCCCGAATTGACTAATGCTGAGTCCAAAATCGTGACGTAATCTCCCTTCTTTGGCAATCGACGAAGTGAGGCGAAAGTATCTGGATTGCCCTCAATAAGGTATGGCCTACTTTTACTGCTCGGTGGAATGCGTAAATACCTTCTTTTGGCATCATTGTTGGATAACTGACCAACCCAAAGTGAAAGTCTGTCTACTCTGCCCCCGCCTCTGCTTGTCCAGGTCCACGTTTTACCAGTATTAGGCCAAAATGAATCAACAATTTCTTCCACTTCTAATCGTTGCGTTTCTGATAACCTTGGTGATAAATCCAATAGAATTGCTGGGCCAAACTCGTTGGTTTGCATATTATCTTTCCAGGCAGATAATATTGCACCAAGAGAGGGTTTCATTTCATCCAGACTATGTTTTCTTGAGTTGCGAGGCCTTGCTGGATCTAGGTGTAGAAGAGCGATTCTCAATCCAGAATCTCCTTTTGTGCCGTCGCCCACTCGAATTCTTGTGTCTCTCACATTATCTGAGAAACCATGCATGTGCACACGTGCAAGGTTGCGATTTGCTGAAACTGCTGTTTCATAATCCATTTCAATTCCAACCCCTTTACGACCCAATGTGGCCACATATGCTGCAAGTTGAATCCCACTACCACATGCAGGGTCAAGTATTAACCCCTCCATAAGGCCAGCCTTTCTAACAAGTCTTGCCCTTTCAACGGCTAATTGCCAGGGAGTAGAAAGGGGTTTAGCTCCTTTTGCAAAGTGAAACTCAAGGCCTGTTGGAGCGGTGGAGTCAATAATTGTTTGACCAGAGATATCTGCTGATTCGGGGTCTAACTCCATTTATTCACCCAGAAATATCAGACCTAGTCAATAGACTTTCAAAATTAATTTCCTCCGATTTGAAGGCTTCTTTGCCGCCGTCTTCTCTGTCTAGAATACTTATCACTGCAACAACTTCACACGATGTTTCTCGCTCAATTTTTCTAACAGCCTTAATAGCGGATCCCCCCGTTGTAGTCACGTCCTCAAGGACAATTACTCGTCCACCCTCTGCAAGCGATGCTCCTTCGATACCAGCTGGATTCTTTGTCTTCCTTCCGCCTCTTCCCTTTGCTTCCTTTCTAACCATGAAGCCAAGTCTAGATGACGTTTTATCCATCGCGACGACTAGCGCTGTTAGAGGAACTGCTCCTAGTTCCAAGCCCCCGACAAAGTCTGCCCCAATCTCGTCACATCTTTGATTTATCATTTTTCCAATCAGCCGCCCTGCTTCTGGGTGCATCATCACTGGTTTCATGTCAAAAAACCAGCGTGACATTTTTCCACTTGCAAGTGTAAAGGCCTCGTCATGCCCACCGTCTATAAATGCCATCTCTTTTACAAAGGCTACTAAATCTGCAAAATAAGAGTCATTTCTGATTTTTGATGCCTCTGGCATGGTAAGGTCTAATGAAAACTGGTGAATGAATATTCCCTCGTGTTTTTCATAAAATTAGCAACAGAACTTATGTGCCACCGTCAATAAGAATGTCTGTTTCACATGACAAAGGCCGCCGATGTGCAAGTTCACAATCCACTGGTTGGATTGGATTTACAAAGGCTAGAAAGGGAGATTGAGAGTTATCAAAATTGGATGGATCAAAGGACCGAAGAAGCATACAATATCGCATCCCTAGCTAGAGCAAAAGGTTTTGATCACAGCACTGAGGTAGAAATTCCAAGAGCGTCAGATCTTGCAAGTAGAACTGAGAAACTTTTAGTTGAATATCTAGAAGGCGCTAAAATTGCAGATGATATCAGAATCTTGCTATCCAAATTTGACAGGGAGACTACTGCGATTAAAATGGCTACAATGGTTTCAAGAAGATTCAGAGAAAACGGATACGATTTACAGAAGAGTATAGATGTCGGACTAAGAGTTGGTCTGGCAATCCTTACTGAAGCAGTATTAGTAGCGCCATTAGAGGGGATAAGTGAGGTTAAACTGCTACCAAATGTAGATGGAACGCAATTTTTGTCAGTGAATTTCGCTGGTCCCATACGTGCTGCAGGTGGGACTGCTCAAGCACTCGCTGTACTCATTGCAGATATGATTCGCAGAGAATTAAATGTTGATGCATACAAACCTACAGACGGAGAAGTAGAACGAGTCAAGGAAGAATTTGGGTTGTATCGAGGAGGGTTACAATATCGCCCACCTCCTGAGGAAATTGATACCATAGTTAGAGCATGCCCAGTGATGATAAATGGAGAGGGAGACCAAGATATCGAATGTGCTGGGTATGGAAGAGTTCGAAATATAGAAGGCGCAAGAATAAGAGGTGGTGTATTACTTGTGATTGGTGAAGGGCTATGCCTCAAAGCCCCCAAGGTGCAAAGGCACACGGAGCGACTAAAAGTGCCGGGTTGGGATTTCATATCTATTTTCGCTAACAAAGAAAAGGAAAAGGAAAAAAATCAAAGCTCGGATGATTTCAAATCTCGAAAGGTTCCCAAAATCTCGAAGTTTATGGACGATATAATTGCTGGAAGACCTGTATTCGGAGCACCGCTGGAACCGGGGGGATTTAGACTTAGGTATGGCCGGGCAAGGACTTCAGGGCTAGCAGCTGCGTCATGCAATGCAGCTAGTATGGCAGCGATGAATGATTTTATTGCAGTCGGGACCCAATTAAAAATAGAAAGACCAGGAAAGGCATGTGCAATAACGCCTTGCGATATCGCAGAAGGTCCTTGGGTAATCCTTGAAGACGGAACATTCAGACAATACAACAACGAAGCGACTTTTAGGAATGATCAAAACAAAGTGAAGATGATTTGGGACAATGGAGAGATTGTTTTAGGTTACGGAGAATTCATGGAGAATAACAAAAATCTTGTCCCTTCCGGATACAATATCGATTGGTGGGCTGCCGATTTACTGGATAGCCTTGATAGCGATCAAGCTGTTGAGGATTTTCGTAGAATTATGAGCATAAATAAGGAATCTCTTCCAATTGGTATACCGGGTCTTCCTCATAACCAATATGAAGATTTGGACCTCAGATTCCAAATTAGGAGAAAATGGAGAAATTTTCTCATTGAGCAAAGACCTAACTGGGAAAGCAGCAAGGAAATTGCGGTTAGATTTTCAACCTCGCTTGTCCCGCAACACAATCCTTGGTGGCTTGATCTCCCTATCGAATGGTTGCCTGCATTAATCAAATCAATTGAAGCATCTACGGTAAAAAATGGAAATTTAGTATTCATAGATGGTGTAAAGGGCTGGGATTCAAAAGTGATGGATGAATTACTACCAGAAAGTGAGATATCTGTTGATTTAAGCAAAATCCCCGGACCGAATATACCGATAGAAGAAGGAATCTTCAATCAACTAGCACCTATGTATTGGGTCTTTCGAACACATGGTTTAGTGAAGGGCTCAGCCCTTATCCTAGGCCTTGGTCACCATCATGAGGGTGATAATTTAGTAATCACATCTGGATGGGAAGCTTTACTGGAAGGATTAGGCTTTAGAATCAAAGGTAGGGCGCCGATTAAGATTGAAAATTCTGACTTGATTTTTCAGGAAAGAATAAGCAGTTTGAGAAAAGCTTCTGAGGTTTTAAGTTTAGAAATATCGAGAAAAACCGAATTGGATAACAAAAGGGCTAGTATAAGAATTGCTGCTGAAACCGATGCTAGACAGAAAGGCTACGGTATAGCAGACACCGATAAAATCGGTGAAGAAGCTGCAAAAGAAGTCACAGACTCTGGCCCGGCAGATCCTGATGAGTATTTGCGTTCACAAGTTCTAGAGGATGACCACTACGTTGATGGCATAATTTCCCAAATCAGGAAAATTTCTCGCTTACGTTGGGAACATAGTGCACCGGTAAGGATTGGTTGCAGAATGGGAAGGCCCGAGAAAAGCGCTCCAAGAGAAAAACCAACAGTTCATTCATTATTCCCAATCGCTTTAGAAGGAGGTAATCAGAGACTTGTGACAAATGCTGCAAATCAGAAAGAACTGCGAGTACAAATGGGGACTAGGTTCTGCTCTTCTTGTGGTAAAAAATCTCCGATGATAAACTGTCATCATAGAATTTTCGACTCATCCGGTGAAGGTAAACCAGGTGAAACCTGTGGGGCTAGAACAGAGATGCGAATTTCGTCTGAAAAGGAAAATATCAGGAGAAGGGGAGAACTTCAAACAATGCGCTTAGACAATTTATTGGAGGATGCAAGAATGTCTCTTGGACTCGACAGAATACCTCAAAGAATGAAGGGTGTAAAGAAGTTGATGAGCAGAAATCAAACCCCAGAAGCGATAGAAAAGGGGATGCTTAGAGCGAAACATGAACTTCCGGTGTTCAGAGATGGCACAGTAAGGTTTGATATGAGCGATGTTCCTATAACCCATTTCACACCTGAAGAAATAAATGTTCAATGGACTCAACTCAAACACCTTGGTTACACACATGACTGCTTTGGAAATGAGTTGAATAACAACCAACAAATGTTGGAGATATACCCCCAGGACTTTATTCTGGCAAAATCCGGAGCCGATTATTTCGTAAGAACCGCTCAATATATAGACGAATTGTTGGTTAGATTTTATGGTTTAGAGCCTTATTATCATGTTGATAACCCACAAGATTTGGTAGGTCACTTGATTTGCGCTTTAGCACCGCATACATCTGGAGGTGTGCTCGCAAGATTTATTGGATTTTCAGACAGTTCGGGAGGTTACGCACATCCACTTTTCCATGCTGCAAAACGAAGGAACTGTGATGGTGATGAAGATGCTATAATGCTCTTAATGGACGGCCTTCTCAATTTTAGTAGAGAAATATTGCCTGCGAATCGTGGAGGACAAATGGATGCCCCGCTTGTTCTAACAACAAGACTAAATCCTACTGAGGTTGATAAAGAAGCGCTAAATGTAGATTCAGGATGGTTTTATGAGAGATGGTTCTACGAAGCTACTCTAAGCCAACCTCACCCAAAACAAATCGCCGAAAAAATGGACTACGTTGATCGAAGATTGGGCAGTGTTGGTGCCGTCAGAGGATTGGGATATACGCACTCGACAAGAACGCTTGCAGAGGGTCCTAAACTATCCGCTTACAAGACATTAGAAACCATGATAGACAAGATGAATGGACAGTTATCGCTTGGCCATAAACTTAGAGGTGTTGATGTTCGAACCGTTGCTTCTAGTGTGATTCGCTCACATTTTCTTCCTGATTTACGAGGTAATTTGGTTGCCTTTACTCGTCAAAAGGTTAGGTGTCTCAAATGTGGACATTCATACAGGAGAATGCCATTAGCAGCAAAGTGTATTCAAACAAGAAAACAAACTGGGATCGGGATGGGTGCTTTTGGGGTGAGAAAATCCGAAGGAGAGTTATGCGGAGGTAACTTGGCGCTAACCGTTACTGAAGGAGCTGTAAGGAAATATATCAAAGTGACAATGCACGTAATGGAGACATATGGAGTAGATAGTTACACTAGGCAAAATGTTGAGTGGCTTGCTGCCAGCGTTGAAAGTTTATTCAGTAACGATAAAGCGAAACAAATGAGCCTGAGTGACTTTTTGTAGTCACCTAGGTTTGAGTGGGTCCTGCCATATACCAGTTGGAGCTGAATAAGATGATTCATTCGCTTCTATTTCAACTGGTTTTTTTGAGATTGTCTTTTCGATCTTCTTCTTGATAAATTTGCGAACAAAAGACTCCCCATAAGCTATGGAGATCATGCCTAAAGAGAAAACGATCATGCCCAGGTATGTTGCTTCTTTGAAAGGCCATGTTTTTAGATTCGTAGTAGACAAAGCGCCCTCTTCTAATTGCGTAATGATTGTAATTTCGCCTTTCTGTGATGACGATTTAAATTTCACACAATCATTTTCAGTTGTTCCATTCCAAGAATAAAGTGTTTTAGTTCCCTGCTCTATTCTTATGCTTGCGTTGTATATACCTCCGTTGGAGGACTCGAAGCAGTGTTTGATCTCA
>DAZU01000106.1:20480-21373 GCA_002507425.1 Euryarchaeota archaeon UBA53 | reverse complement strand
GATGGTGTTCTCGATTTATTTGACAACTGCCCATTAGGACAGATTAATTGGAACATGACTTTTGACCATGATAGCGATGGGTGTCATGACGACCTAGAGGATAACGACGATGATGCAGACAATATCCTAGATGACTCAGATGGGTGCCCAAGAGGCTATGTTGGAATAGCAGGAATAGGCATGGATTTCGATGGTGATGGCTGCTTAGATTCGACAGAAGACGCCGATGATGACAATGATGGAATTTTGGACAGTGAGGATGAGTGTAGATTCTCCAATCCCGGGGATGAGGTAGACTCAGTAGGATGCTCGGGCAATCAATTAGACGATGATGGGGATGGAGTAAACAATCTCAATGACCTATGTCCTTCAACAAGCCCCGGAGATATAGTATCATCTACCGGTTGTGTAATTCAATCAGACGAAGTGGAGAAAAAGAGTTCAGATGAGGCAGAATCGTCTCTTACAACAATATTATTTATCATCGCCTCGATACTAATCGTGATAGCCTTAGTAGTCACATTTAAACCAAAAAAGCCAATTCAAAATAAGAAAGTTCCAGACGTTGCTGAGGCAGAGAATCAAACAAGCGATCAGTGAAATCTATTCATTGTTCAAATTATGAGGCTCAAGAGTATACAATTGACGGAGATAAAGGAACTGCAGCAGAACTTCTCCCTACATCCTCGTTTCCGGTTTCGACGTCAATATTCGAGAGTGACAATTCATCGCAAATGAATTTGTGTGAATTCTTAAGAATCACTCCCTCGTCTAATTTGCTTTCGATTATTGCTTTTTCTTCATCTGACCATTTGAATATCTGTGGCAACATCTTCTTACCCCAAAATTGCATAATATCAGATTTGTTATCAGCAGTTACAAACGGTTGTTGT
>DAZU01000106.1:19087-20130 GCA_002507425.1 Euryarchaeota archaeon UBA53 | reverse complement strand
CCAGCAAATGTTTTGATATTTTTGCCTTGGTTTAAATGCGATATCGCAGCGCTGGCGAGTTCTCTTTTCCATGGTCGTGAGATGTGAATAGTTGCAGATTTTGGCTGACCACCAATGTGTTTTGATGCAACTTTTGCAACTTTTCTTGCTTGTTCTAAGAAGGCTCTCAGATAAGCTTCAGCATCTATTGATTCTATCTCCTCTTGACTCAAAGCTTCAGGCTTATCGAATGTTCTACCCGCAAGCAAATCAGAATTCCCAAGCATCTCCCACCAATCCTCTGCTAAATGAGGTGTAGCGATAGATATCATGTGCGTCCATATATTGAGAATTTCCTGACCTAATTCTGGATTACTTCCGCCCCTTCGTTTATACCAGTTTATGTCTTTTACTAAGTCGAAATGACTGGCATCTACCGCACCTCTTAGGTCGTAATTCTCCATACAGCTTTCCCATTGGTGACATCTTTGTTTTAGTCTAGCCTTCATCCACAAATCTATGTCTCTCTTATCTCCATTCCAGCTAAGAATATTTGATGGCATATTGAATAATTGGACCATTTGTCTGTAATTAGCTTCCAACGCCGTATCGGACCAGTCCATTCCGGCATTAGGATTTGCGGCGAATAAAATGAATAATCTTACAGTATCTGCTCCGTATTTTTCTATCATGTCTTCTGGAGAAACAGTGTTTCCTAGACTTTTACTCATTTTTGCACTTCTTTCACTTAATTCCGAATTACAGTGAGGACAGGTTTGATTAGAATATTCTACATTGAGAGTTATTGCACACTTATTGCACCAAGGAGCTGACTTGTTAACCATCCCTTGGCATAATAATTCATTAAAGGGTTCATCTATGTCATGAAGACCCAAATCTCTCAAAGCTTTTGTCCAAAATCTTGCATAGATAAGGTGCATTTGTGCATGTTCAATACCACCACAATAAAAATCTACATTCATGAAATGGTTAGCCACATCTTTGTTGAAACAGACATCGGTTTGCATAGCGTCTGTATATCTCAAAAAATACCAAGAAGAGTC
>DAZU01000106.1:0-18768 GCA_002507425.1 Euryarchaeota archaeon UBA53 | reverse complement strand
CCAAGAAGAGTCTACAAATGTATCCATAGTGTCGGTTTCTCTTCTTGCTGGAATTCCACATTTTGGGCAAATAACATTGCAGAAACTCTCACTGCCTTCCAATGGGTTTCCTTTACCATCAAATACGACATCTCTAGGCAATTCAACGGGAAGATCTTCCTCTGGGACAGGTACTACTCCACATTTTTCGCAGTGAATAACTGGTATTGGAGTGCCCCAATATCTTTGTCTACTTATTAGCCATGGCCTAATCTTCCAATTTATTGTTCCATGTCCTTTGTTAAT
The DNA here is from genome assembly GCA_002507425.1 of Euryarchaeota archaeon UBA53. Taxonomy (GTDB): domain Archaea; phylum Thermoplasmatota; class Poseidoniia; order Poseidoniales; family Poseidoniaceae; genus MGIIa-K1. The sequence goes on along the minus strand of DAZU01000106.1, from coordinate 18,483 downwards.
ATTTTCTAGAGCCTTACAAACAGCCTTTTTGGCCTCATCCCCATAAAGCCCATCAAACCCATCAATAGGCGAGTTTACCATCCATCCATAAGCGGGCTCTGCCTCGCTCAAATCTGAATTGGCATCACCATCTTGAGTCATCACTAAAACTCTCTTTATCGGGATATTATATTTCTCAGCGAATTCGAAATCTCGCTGATCATGACCCGGTACAGCCATAACAGCCCCTGTTCCGTATGATGCAATAACAAAATTACCAATCCAAATTGGTAGCTTATCCCCTGTTAATGGATGGATTGCGAAAGACCCGGTTGGCACACCTTTCTTCTTACCCATGTTTTTGATTCTGTCAAATTCACTCATGGTAATTATTTCATCATACAGTTCCTTCCATGCCGCTTCGAATTCTGTACCTTCAACTAGTTTTCTTGATAATTCATGCTCTGGGGCTAATGTGACGAATGTTGCACCGAATAGAGTGTCAGGCCTAGTTGTAAAAACTCTAATCTTGTCATTTTTATTTTCAACGTCAAATTCTATTTCTGCTCCTTCAGATTTCCCTATCCAATCTTGTTGTAGGGCTTTGACGTTCTCTGGAAATTGGATTGTTTCTAATCCATCTAGAAGTTGTTGAGCATATTTTGTTATGTCAAGGAACCATTGACTCATCTCCTTCTGCTTGACAGGTCCATTACACCTCCAACATCTCCCAGCCTTGACTTGCTCGTTTGCTAGAACTGTATCACAAGATTTACACCAATTAACTGGAGCAAATTCCTGATATGCAAGACCATTTTCAAGGAATTTAGTAAAGAACCATTGATTCCATTTGTAATATTCAGGGTCATGACTTTTCACCATCCTTCTCCAGTCATATGAAAAACCCATCCTCTTAATCTGCTTTGTAATTGACGCCATATTTTTCTCGGTGATCTCATGAGGGTGTCCTCCTTCTGCAATCGCCGCATTTTCAGCTGGCATGCCAAACGAATCAAACCCAATAGGATATAGTACATCGAAACCCATCAGTCGTTTATATCGTGCAACAGCGTCACCAATAGAATAATTTCTAACATGACCCATGTGCATTTTTCCTGAAGGGTAAGGATACATTTCAAGGCAATAAAAGACAGGATTATCCTTGGCATATTCAACATTGAAGATACCAGAGGCCTCCCATTTTTCCTGCCATGACTCTTCGGTCTTTTGCGGAATATATTCACCCATCAACGCACCGCCCTAATCACTGTTCGACACAGCCAAGATTGTTTTAGCCTTGAAACCATCTGATGAATCACAGGTCAGTAGTATCGAGTAGGAATACCGCTTCTCTAGTCAGACAGTATCGATTTTTCATACCTTTCTTTAACCTCTCTACCAAACCAAACTTTTGAAGTGTTCTCAAATGATGACTTACAAGCTGCTGCGATCTATCCAGCCTTTGGGCTAATTCAGCCTGTGTTGGGGATTTATTCATCTGCCCATCATCATCCAATAGTCTGAGAATTTTCCCTTGAAGACTATTGGGGTCTGGGGAGAGAGGAGGTAGTGGCAAATCATCGTCTGAAATACCGGGATGTAGATCGATTGTATAGGGGTAGAATCTGACTAATCTTCCATCTGGTCTTCTCCAAATTCTATCTTCGTCCTGTAATATTTTTAGGTGGTGAGTAATCTGGCCGTTTGACATATCTAAGGCCGCCATTAGTGCTCTGAAGTGGCAACCAGGATTTGCAGTCAAATAGCCCATGAGCCGTCCTCGTTGATATCTACCATCGCTTGTTTCGCTAGTTCTACCAATCAAGCCTAAGAACCACAATCCAGCAGTAGTTGCAGGAATCCTTAGGCTTTCATTTGTGGAGATTAAAGTGAATAGCAGTGATAGAATTCCTCCACTTGCAATCACTACCCCAACAGAGATTACTGCGGGAGAAATATCTTGATTACTGTTAGGAGTTAGTGAATCGCTTGATTCCTCGATTACAACAGGGTCCTCGAGAATTGGAGAATCTTCAGAGACAACTCCTGTAATTGTTATCGATGGCGCACTAAACAAATTACAAGCTGGTGTGGGTGTAGATTCGTATGCGGAATAAACGCCGCTTACACCATCAACTGGCATCCAATTAGCGAGTCCTGGTGCTCCTGATAAAGTGATTATTTGATTATCCTCTGTGTTTAGTAGCCAGCATTTACCGTCTTCGTTGGATGTAGCACTCCAGAATCCTTCAAACACTTCAATCGGCTTGTTTTCAGTTTGTGCAGACTCATCAGGTATCTCATTCTGACCTTCCTCAATAATTGGCCACTGGAATGTAATTGTCGATTTTATTTGAGGCGCTGTGTTTGTCTCAAATTCAATAGAATACTCACCATCTTCCATTGATGTCATGTCAATCTCAAACGAATCTAAGTAATCTCGTTGGATTCTTGTTGTTGTAGTATCTGTGTAGTCGCACTCTGTTAGGTATTCTTCGATATATCCATCAGGTCCATACAACTTTGATTCCAACCCGCAAATATTGAACCACTTTATGTCAAAATAATCCGTTGCGGTTATGATTGGCTCCAGATTCAATAGTTGATTTCCCGAGATTTCGGCAGTAATTTCAAGGTCGGTATTTTCGCAATAGAAATCTTTGTCTCTAGTAATAGAGATGATATCGGTTCCAAACAAATCGTGTTCTGGAATCTCCATTATTACCATTAAATCACCAGGAGGAACATAACATGCATCGACGTCTATGAATTGCCAGTCAGGCTGGGCAAAACTCTTCTCACCAGCGGGTGACAATAACGTCTCAGTATTCATAGATGAACATTCTTTGAAATAACGAGAATCCATGACTACCGTGCCAGTGGAGTCCAAAATCCACATCTCACTTCTGCATGTATCGTTAAAACTTAGAGTAACATTTTCACTGTTCTTATTCTCTAATATTATTGCAGATTCAAAGTATTCCATTCCAGAATTTTGTCTGTAATCGGTTGACAACCTTACATCCAAGTTGCCTATCTCACCATTAGACATGCCATTATCAGTATCAGAAATAGCATAGAAGGAGATATCTTTGCTTAGGTTACTATCTCCAAGTGATACTGAATACGTGTTATCTCCTTCAAATGGAATTATTGCGGTTTGTGCGATAGTTACCACTTGGTTGCCAAGCAGGTTTTTAGGTCCACAATCTCCATATAAATTTGAGTTGATTATAACTTTGCAGTCACCAAAATCAAAACTAACGTCCTGTGGAAGGTTATTTTGAAGCCTTATTGTGAGAACAGATGGTACGGATTCAATATGAATGCCGTCTCTTGCGGTGACCAACACGTCAATCGAAAAATAATCAGGTATGGCTAATGGTGTTTGAACGAGAACCGTTACCTCACTGGAAAGGTCGTTTCCTGGAATTAGATACTCTACCCTATATTCTCCGGATGGAACAATTTCTCCATTATCATCCCTGAGGTCCCACGAAAGGGTATTAAGAATTGTTTCAGAGAAACCATCGACGTCTAAACCTCTACTTTGCCCCATGCAGTTCCTAGAATAATCCGCAACAATTTCTGTTGCGGACCAAACTCTTAGAACTTCATTGCAGGAAGGATCGACAGTAATGCTATCCGTCTCGCCTGTATTGATTAATGTAGCAGATATTTCGACAGTTTCTCCAATACCAAACCAACCTTTTTGTGGAGTATTTTCTATTTCTGCCTGAAGAGACATTGAATCTTGATCACCAGAGGTGGCTGGAGCAATCATCAACAATAGGCCGACAAGAAATAGAGTCAGCACTTGCCCTCTGCGCATGCACTTCCATGGCCGTCATCACTTAGAAGTGATGCGGTCCATCGTATTGGTGAGCAGGCATGCCAAGTTGTATATTAGAGACCGAAAAAATGATTGTATATCAAGCGCAGTTGGGCGATTTTGCGAACCTCAATCACCTAATTGTGTGTAAAGCCAGTTTGAAAGCTGTAATAATAGATCCGTTTTATTCGGATTATTGGCTAAATTTCACTGCAGACAACGGCTGGGACCTAACAACCGTTTGGCTTACACACACTCATTGGGACCATTCAAAAGCCGTTCCAGATTTTGTTGGGAAAGAGATATGGGTGCATCAAAATGAGTATCAGCGAGGCTGGAATGGCCCATCAAACCATTACTGGAATAATCCATCATGGTCCACAATCGACTTACAATTTGGAGAATTAAAATTCAAAGCACATTCTACACCAGGGCATAGTCCGGGCCACATGGCGTTTAGCGGGGAGGGCATATTCGTAACTGGAGATTGTCTTTTCCTTGGTAGATGTGGACGCATCGATTTGTTTGGAGGTAACAAAAAACATCAGAGAAAATCTTTATTTTTTGTGAGAGAGATATTAGAGAAATTGCCTGACTATTGGCTTGTATTACCGGGGCATTTGTACGAACTATCAGAAGGTTACTCGCCATCTATGCTTTCAATCCGAGAAGTCCTTGCTGAAAATGAAGCACTTAGAGCGATAGATGAAAATGAGGCATGGGAATCACTCGATTTCTTATCTTTTGATGATGAAATGGCAAAGCGTGCCCGTGTACAAGAAAGGTCCAGTAAAAGGTCCTAATTACAAATCTTCCAAACTAAGCATGGTCGGAATTGACTCCTGAACAGCCTGTTCCTGTTGCGCTTGGTGCTGTTGCCATTGTGGAACTGCGGCTGGTGGTGTCCATCCTAATTCGATAGCCTTGGCAGTATCTCCCTGTGCGACATAATAATCAATCCACTCTTGTTTCCTTTCTTCTTCCTCTTGGAACATAGCGCTTACTTTCATGTCTTCTGCCCTTCTGTTTGCAGATTTTCTCTTGCCCGCTTGTTTAGCTACTAAAGCAACAGATATTATGGCTAGCAGGAATACGACTAGCCCTAGTAATACCAAAATTTCGCTGTCCAAGTCTAGATTCCACGTTCCATCGTCTGATCCTGCGACAAAATCAGAATCGAACTCATTTGGAATTCCGTCATTATCATGGTCATCAAACTTAGCACAATCAACTTGGCCTTTAGCTCCTAAGTTGATACTGTCATCATAAGGACATGAATCGATAGCATCGGACACACCATCACCATCGGAATCAGGACAGCCTAAGCGCGGTTCGACATAGGATGTTCCATACACTAACTTACAACTATCATAATTCCAAGCACCAGCTGTCGAATTATCTCCAAATCCATCCCCATCGGTATCAGCCCATTGCGTTTTTCGCGTTGGGAATGCGTCTGGAACTCTCCCTGTGCTATTATCTCCAAACCCATCTCCATCAATGTCAGACCATTGGCTAGGTTCTAGAGGGAAGGCATCTCCCCATTGATCTCTGATTATTATGATTGCACCGAATTCTTCTGAGTCTGCTTGTGATCTATTGACCCAGCCATAATTATCTCCGTATCCATCAAGATCGGTATCGACCCATTGCTTTGGATCTTCAGGGAATTCGTCATCGATGTCAGCCCACGAATCGTTATCTAAGTCAGGACAACCTTGTCGGGAATTGTTCGTGCTTGTGCCATACTCTTCAGGACACTCATCTCCATTGGGGACATCTTGGTTATCTCCCCAGCCATCTCCATCGCTATCTGTCTGTTGGTAGAAGTCTTCGGGGAAAGCATCGAAAGGATCTACGACTCCGTCATTATCTGTATCAGGGCACCCTCTTGCCGCAGGTATTGTGGATTTGCCATATAACTCAGGACATTGGTCACCGTTGTTTCCATCTGAGTTATCTCCAAAACCATCATTGTCATAATCACTCCACTGAGTTGGATCATTGGGGAAGAAATCTCCATTTGGTTGAACCGGTCTGTCACCGTAACCATCTCCATCACTGTCCGCCCATTGGCTTGGATCATCTGGGAATGCATCGGCATTATTTCCGTCAGGATTATCACCATAGTTGTCATTATCCCTGTCTTCCCATTGGGTTCCGTCAGTTGGGAAAGGGTCGCCTGCGTTTGACCAACCATCTCCGTCGGCGTCAGGGCATCCAACTCTATCGATTGAGGATAAACCGTATTCTCCTGGACAATCATCTGCAGAATTACCGGTTGTATTGTCACCGAATCCATCACCGTCACTATCTCGCCATTGTGTAGGGTCATCTGGGAATGCATCGGCATCTCCAGTAGGGTGAGCTAGCCAATCAGGAGTGGGGTCTGACCATCCATCACCGTCATTATCAGCACAACCAATACGATCCTCTGATGAGTTACCCCAAGTATTTGGACATCCATCAGAGAGGGGTGTATTGGGTTCATCCCCAATCCAGTCCCCGTCTGTATCAGCCCACTGATATCTGAACAATGGAAATTTATCCACTCTTGTAGCACTTGAATTATAAATTCCTGGCCAACTTTCATCGACATCAATCGTTGCGGGGTCATCTATTGGTCTTTTTTCAGTCCAAGAAGAGTCGTTGTAATTGTCCCCCCATCCATCACCATCTGTATCATTCCACTGGGTAGGATTCATCGGAAATGCGTCTCCTCGCTGGTTGATGTGCAACTCAGAGAATTGTTCAACATCATAGTAGTAATTATCTCCATATCCGTCATCATCAGAATCCGCCCACTGAGTGCTGTCGCTAGGGAATAGGTCCCCTTCATCTGAGTAACCATCCCCATCTGCATCTGGACAGCCAAACTTGTCCTGATAACTGGTTCCCGGCGTGCTAGGGCAGGCATCTCCCTTATTGGCAGGTAGAGGGTTGTCTCCATATCCGTCGTTATCAGAATCTTCCCATTGTGTTCCATCATCTGGGAATTCGTCAGTTTTACCATCACCTTGATCGGAAGTGTTCCATCCATCATTATCAGGATCTAGGTCTGCAAACCAGATGTAGAAGCCCTCATCATTTCTGCCAAAAGATTGTGCAATTCTGGTTCCGTCTGGAGACCAAGACAAGCCGTTGCTCTGGCCACAATTGTTGCCACTACCAGAGTTACAGTTCCCGGGTCTAGGCTGTGCTAGACTATCTACGATATTGCCAGTCGAAATCTCATAAATCCTTGATGTAGCGCCGTCAGTCTGGTACCAACTCATTCCAAATACAACCTGTTTACCATCAGGTGAGAAGTCGGTAGAGAGGCATGATGTCGAGATGCCTTTACTCCATTTTTGGGTCCAAGAGCCAGAGGCATAGAGGCGAATTGTTGCTCCGCCTCCATCCCAACCTTCACAAATCGCCATATGTTTCCCATCAGGAGACCAGTCTACGGCGTTCACATTACCATTTGGTGATGATTCCGACCTAACAGTAGACCAAGTAGACGTCTCAGCAACGTAGAAATCTTCACTACTACCGATTAATAGATGGCTGTCAGATGGCGAAAACTCAGCTGAATAAAACCTGTTTTCGCCACCGGGATTAAGATTTGCTATCACGGTGTTGTCAGACACATTGATAATTCTTACAACACCGCTCGTGCCTCCATTGCCCGAGTTTCCAATAGATATTGCAGCCATTGTCCCGTCGTTTGAAATGTCAATGTCATAAGGATAATCTCCACCACCAACGTCTGCGCTGATTGATCCATGAACGCTGGATAAGTTACCTGCATAATATAAATTTGCGGAATCATCATCTCCCTTTGTAATGCCAATGTACCTTCCATCTCCTGACCAAGAGACACTAGATAAAGTGCCACCAATGTTGACTGAACGGGTGTTTGTGCCCGTTGTAGCATTCCAAATTCTCAAGTAGCCATTTTCATCACTTGTTGCAACGAATTCACCGTCTGGAGAGTGAGAAACTTCTGTGAAATCATAGTTTTGGGTAATTGCTGCATCAATCGCAAAGCTGGGATTTGAGGATGTCCATCCATCCGATACATCAGAGATTCCGTCACCATCACGGTCTGGACAACCATTTCTGTCGATGGTTGAATTACCGGGAGCGTATATGCAATCATCTATGGAATCATCAACCCCATCATTGTCAATATCTGCTGCGGATACAGACATGGCCATTGACATAGACACGACTAGAAATCCGAGAATGATTGACCTCCTCATCTCTCCAGCCATAATCCCCGGGTTTATTTCTTACAAAAGGATTTGCGGTCCACATGTTCGCGTTAATAACATCCAAATTAGAGTAATCGTTGAATGTTAAATGATTGTAGGAATGGTATGTCAGGCAGTATTCCGAGAGTGAATATTGCTGTCAAAGACCGCATTTTACTACATCTGTTCAACGAATATGAGCAGGTTGACAGGTTTGTTGTAACTGCTTCTCTAACTAGGCCCGGAATTGCAGAAGCTTGCGCGCAGCACCCGCCAAATGTCAGTCGTGCTATGCGAGCATTATTGAAAGAGCGAATTGTAAGCGAACACTCTAGAACAATTAGAGGAGATGAAAGGAGGCAAAAAACGTGGCAATTAACAAACCATGGGTTGACTTTAGCAAAAAAACGCACTTCAAAATTGTCTAAACTAAAAGTTCTCATAAGGGATGAAGCTGACAAATTATTAGAGGTTGATGCTGGTTTAGCAGCTGATAGGATTCAAGCTGATTTGACGTTGCTACAAGTTCTCTTGCATGCACAATACGAAGGCGTCTTGACGTTCGGCGACATAAGATTCGGGCTTGTGACAAAAAAAGGCGAAGAAAAAACCCAACCCCCACCAGGCCGTCTTAAGTTACTAGCAGGGGCTCATGCTACATACCACACATCCCCGCCAAAAACTCGGACTGTACATGGCAGAAATGAATCAACCCTGACTTTGAAGTCTTGGTTTGATAAAGGAACGCCATGTATAGTAATCCACGGTATAGCCGGAATCGGAAAATCTACACTAGTCGCAAATTGGTTATCCAGTCACCTGTCTGAAATTCCAGATCTATCCGTGTGTTGGTATCCATGTCAACCTTGGGATAAACCAGTTGGACTTGCTGTTTCATTACTTCATAGATTTGGAGTAGACGACAAGCATGACCCCTATCAATTGATGGAGACCCTACCTCTTTCACCAGGTAGGGAATTTGATATCGATTCATGGAGAAGAAGGCTGCTGGCTTATCTCACTGATGCGCAAGCAATACGTGAAAGATTTGTTGGAGATTCCGGAGGGCCACCTCCATATTGGCTTATCGTTTTGGACGATGTACACCACGTATCAAAAGAATCAAAAAATCTTCTAGGGGCGCTGCTTGACATTTCGAAAAAAGCTCCACTACGGCTAATATTTATCTCAAGAGCAACATTAAACATTTATGATAGACGGGACGTTCATACAAGAGACTTAGTTGATGAGATGGCATTAAATGGTCTAAGTGTTGATGAAATCGCTCAGTGGATAACTGCCATTGATGGAAAAAACCTAGACCCACAGGAAATTCACAAATTAACAGGAGGGCACCCTCTCGCTCTAGAGTTGTTAGAAATTTATGGGCAATCAACCCATGGAGATTGGTTGAAATTTTTGGATGATGAAATAATTAATCATATGCCAAATAAGGAACGTGAATTGTTAGCTACATTAGCAGTCGCAGAAAAACCGATTCCTTGGGAAAACCTGTCCTCAGCAGTGAAATGGGACGGCAATCCTCCAAGGGCGCTAATCGATTATGGTTTGTTGAGAGAATTCGAGGACGGAATGTGGTTGCATGAAGCTTTGCGAGAGCGGTTATTGAGAGAAGTTGGCACTGCTTATGATGAGCGCAAGTCCAACTTAGAAGGATGAAATTAGGCGTTCATATTTTCATTGAGCCAGTTCATCAGGACCGGTTTTGGGACCATTCCAACTTGATTTGCGACTTGGCTTCCGTTGTGAAATAAGAATAGAGCGGGAATTCCCCTAACACCCAGTCTTGCTGCATTCATTGAGTCTGTGTCTGTGTTAACTTTTGCGATTGTTACGGGCGTTTCGTCAGCAATTTGCTCTAGGATTGGGGTTAATGCCCTGCATGGGCCGCACCATGGCGCCCAGAAATCAACCAAGACCCATTCATCCGATTTTATTGCTGTCTCAAAGGTAGCATCGTCAACCGCTTTCACGACTCCCATAGTCTCACTACATCGCCGGAGACTCGGTCCTCCTATGAGGCTTTGCTTGTACCCCAAGCCTCATCAAAGAATACTTACTGGGACGATTATAGAGGCAATTACATGATTATAGCTCCATCTATTCTTACTGCGGACTTAGGTAACCTTGGAGAATCTTGTAAAAATGCAATGAACGCAGGCTTGGATAGGTTACATCTTGATGTTATGGATGGATCATTTGTTCCGAACTTAACATTCGGTCCGCCATTTATATCGATGTTAAGGGATGTTTTGGGAGAGGATGTCTTGTTCGATGCACATCTCATGATTTCTAACGCAGAAAACACATTCCAACAATATATAGATGCTGGATGTAACCATATTTCAGTGCATGTTGAGGCGGTTAATCATCTGCATAGATGCATAACTGCAATACAAGAGTCGGGTGCAACTGCAGGATTAGCTCTAAATCCTTCGACGCCTATTGAAAACGCCTTGGAGGTTCTACCAATTTTAGACTCAGTTGTTGTAATGAGTGTCAATCCTGGATTTGGAGGGCAATCATTTATTTCTTCGGTGGAGAACAAAATTAGACGCCTAAGAAAAGCCATTGATGATCAGGTTTCCAATGGAGGCAAGGTTGTTGAAATTCAGATTGATGGCGGGGTAAAATCACATAACATACAAACCTTGAGAGATTGGGGAGTAGACAATTGTGTAGTTGGATCTGGATTATTCAATAATACGGGGACAGTTGAACAAAATCTTGCTGAATTACGAAAAGCACTAAAGTGATTCAATATGAGAATCCTACTAGTTTCGCGCTTATTTCCTATTCCTGACAATGTTGCAAGAGGGACATTTGTTTGCGACCATGCTGAATTGTTAGAATCGCTTGGGCATGAAGTTAGGATTCTCAACGTATTACCTAGAATGTTGAGAATGAACGAAGCTCGCAGATCTACAATGGAGGGCGTGGCAAAAGCTCCAAAGAAATTTGAACACGGGGGCTTTGATGTCCAAATCAAAAGGCACTGGGAATTCCCAGAATTTACTGCAATAACAGCATTTAGTGCTTCAAGGATAAAAATGGATTGGGACCCAGAGGTCGTGATATGCCATACAATATGGCCTGCCGCCTATACTGCAAGAGCGATTGCTAAGGCTAACCGAATTCCATGGGTGGCAGTTGTTCATGGTCATGATTTTGATATTGCTTTAAACGACCATCGAGCAAATCGCGTAGAAAATCTTGCTCGTTCTGCAGATCATCTGGTTGTAGTTTCAAATACGCTAAGTAGGTTTGATTCAATCACCATACCTTGCCATGTTAATGTGGACGAAGAATGGCAGAGGCCATTAAAAAGATTCAAGGGGCTATTTAGAAAATCCAAAATTGATATCTTGTTCCCAGGCGACCCAAGAAGACCTGAAAAAAATCACCTATTAGCGCTGCGAGTTGGTGAAGAATTAGAGACTAGAGGTTGGAAGGTAGGAATCACCTCATTGAAGAAGCAACCTAGATCTATGGTTTGGGATAGGATGTTAGCAGCAGATGTTTGTTTGATAACCTCGACTCGAGAGTCCGGGCCTTTAGTCGCCAAAGAGGCCATCACCTGTGGTTGTCCGGTGGTTGCAGTTGATGTTGGAGATATGAGCGAGTGGATGGACGTTCACCCATATGATTCCGACTTGTTAGCAGACGCAATCGAAGATGTGTTGGAAAATGGACAAAATGTTACTCTTCCTCAGAATTGCCATACTGATGAAGTAAAAAGTCGATGGAGTTCTTTGCTGGAATCGCTATAATCACCCCAACTAATGCCAACCAGCTTTCAATGGATATGAAATAACAGGTAATCACAGACAAAATCGCTAACCCGTCGGTGAGAAGTTCATCATCACCACATAGCAGTTTGGATACCGACAACATGACTGAACAGCCTATTACGCTGGCCCATGCAGCGCCCATAACTCCATATTGTGGAATTAATAACCATCCTGCGATACTAGAAAAAATGACTATCAGGGATATTAAGCCCGTAAATCGCCAAGGATTATTTCCGGCTTGCAATGCAACATACCAAGGAATTGATAGTAATGTCATCGCCCAACCAGCAAGTAGAATGTCAAATATTTGTACGGCATCTGAATAATCATTATTGAAAAATGTGGGCACAGCGAAATAAACAATTGAATGGCCAGCAATTAGCCCAATAGGCAAAATAACAACAGTCCAGTGGTGTGCTAGCGACATTCTATTCGCAAACTGTTTTTCGTCATTCCTGACCTCTCCTAAATATGGTAGGAGAGCAGCACGCATTGCCTGTGGCAACATTAACCCAGCAATCCATGCCAATTGTGCAACGTGATACAATCCAACATCGTCATAATTTGAGAGCCATGCGAGAAGGAATTTTTGAAGCTTCGTTACATAAGGAAGAACTCCTAAGGTTATAGCGAATGGAAGTGCCGCCATAACTAGGCTTTTATTCGACTTCCAATCTAATGGAAGGTCTGGATTATCATTTCGTGAAAACCATTCTCCAAGACATAAAGTTGCAATTAGGGAAATGAAAACGCCAATTGAAAAACCACATGCAAAAATAGTTGGTGAATCATAGCCATTTGATAAGAAAATCCAGTAAAAACCAGTAGTAAGTAATCTCTCTAACAACTTGAGGCCAGACTCAATTCTCGCCTCTCCTAGCGCCCTTAACATGGCTTTGTGCGGATATGACATTATTTGCCCAAACGCTATACTTGCACAAATTATTAGCAACTCAAACTCGACATCCTTCCATATGCTTGTTGCAATAAAACCACTCAACAATAAAAACGGAATAGAAATGTAGAACTGTAATCTTAGCACCCTTTGAACAGCTAATCGACTCGCACCTGGATGACGAGGTATATCTCTTGCAAGTATTGTTGGAAGTCCAGCATCGATCAGAATATACATTGTTGCAAACGCATCCAGTATTACAACTAAGAGACCATATTCTGATTGTAGTAGAGCTTTGGCAAGTATAATCTGGCCAATCAGCCCGGTAATGATAGCTAGGCCATCAGAGGTTGCTAGCCACGCTGTATCTCGCGCTAGTTTTGGCCTCCGCATAAATGTCCCAAAGCGTGCTAGGTTCTAAGCGCAACCGTATGCAAAAATTCAGCCTAGCTTCTGCAATATTCTGCTAACCAATTTATCTTTCCCGTCAATTATCCAAGGATTTAGGATTTTGGTTTCTTTTTCCTGCTTTAATCGTTGCACGCCGCCGCCACTAACATTCAATAATATACAATCGTCACAATCAATCTTTCCATTTTCCTTAGCGTCAATAATCGAAGCCAATGCCACCTTGGCTGGCGAAAGGACATCAATTTTTTCAGTCTCTTCGAATATGATACCTGCAGCAATAGCCTTGTTTTCCTCTACGACGTAGGTTTCTCCTCCAGTAGCCCGTAATACATCATAAACGCCACCAGTTACAGAATATGCAGGGGTTTCGCTTAGGAGGTAGTCTGAATAAACCTCAGGGTTATCAATTGGGAAGTCAACCTCTGACAATTGTCTAGATTTTCTCTGCCATGCATTGTGTATTGGACAATGTTCGGGGTTCTGGGAAAGATGGAGTTTCGCCACCTTATCACTGTAATGCCCCGAATCGACCAATCTTTTCATCATTTCATACACTCCAATTGGGCCGGGTCCTCCGCCCACGGCTTGGAAGTAATGGTCTGGTAATTTTCCTATTGCCTCGTAGGAGTTGAGAATGAGCGAACCAATTCCATCCCTTCTAGCTATATTGTGGGCTCCGCCTTCGAGTTGCCAACCGGGTAATCCCTTACTCAGTTCTTTAGCAACGTCCTTAGCATCTTGATATGTTCCGTCTTTCACAACAACAACTTTGACACAATCTGTATTGATAGTATTGTCAATCCAGATTCTGTGAGCATGTTTTTCACAAACGATTACAATCAAAGGAAAATTGTCCAATGAACAATAATGAGTAAACGCTCTTGCGGTATTACCTGCAGATGCACAGATCATTCCTTTGCATGAGTGGTCTTTCATTCTTTGAATTGTAGGGACAGCTTCCATATCTTTGAAAGATCCAGTTGGACATATCGCATTTTTTTCAGGCCAGTATCCGTGAAATCCAATCCAAAGGTTTGACAGTCCAATCAATTTACCTAATTTTTCAGCTTTGTAGGTTACCGTGCCAGCTATTTGTGAACTAGTTTTTTTAGTTGGCATCCAGTCAAAATATCTCCAAATTCCTAACTCTTCGGTTGGTTGGAATGCCTTGTTATACTCTGCTTGAATCAATGACCCATCTGTATAATGTAGAGTGTAATCGTCGTCGAATCTTTCGTTCGTTTTGATACATTTTAGAGTGTAATTTCCCATTTGGAGAGCACCGGAGTCAGTCTGACACTGTTATCCGTCCAGCCATCTGTTCATAGGTTGTTTGCTTGAGAGATTGTGTATTATCTCGTTTGAGTTTGAATACTTATCTTATGGCTAACGAGAGCGTTCGTAACAGACAATGGTTGAAAACCCAGTACCTTTCGGGTTATGTTATGGTAGAGTGTGATTGGTTAGAGGATGAAATCCGATCGATTGTTCCAGATTGCCATGTTGAGGCCATAGACCTAAACGGAACAAAGGATCATTTTCATATTAGAGTTATTGCAGAGTCATTTGCAAAAATGCGTCCACTGCAAAGGCAAAAATTGATTTTAAACCACTTTAAATCATACATCCCTAACCCAATTCATGCAATTGATTTGAAGTGTATGACTCCCGCACAGGCAGAAACAGCAGGAGATACAGTCTTCCATCCACACGCTGGTGGAACAGGAATTCACATAAAGAAGATACAAAGACACCAAAATAAGGAGAGAGAAAAATGAACTGGACACCTGAAGAACTTCAAGCAATTGTAGATGAACACGCACTTGTATTATTCATGAAAGGAGAACCTGGAGCCGCCCAATGTGGCTTTTCTAACAGAGCATCCCAAGTTATGCAAAGCTTCGGTGAACCTTTTGCTTCCGTCAATATTCTTTCTGACCCTAGGGCAATACCATCGGTTTGTGCATGGTCTGATTTTCCAACAATGCCGCAAATTTTCGTCCATGGCGAGTTAATAGGAGGCTCAGATATTGCGCTTGAGATGCTAAATGACGGTAGCCTGCGCGAAATGTTTGATTCTGGTCGCCAATCTTGAGACCATCACTAAGGCAATGCTCATCAAGTATCCATCTACACAGTAGACTATGGGAGATGATTCTAGCATCGGCTTCGGCAGATTAGACGATGCAGGATCAGCGGAAGATAAATTCCGTAGAGAGTTGGTCAGAATTAGAAAATCAGCCTCGTTCAGAGTTGGAGTACACATTATTACTGCTGTTGAAAGACCATGGCGGTTGATTTTACTACCGTTCTCTTTGCCATGGTTAATATTCTCTATTGGGTTAGAACGACTGGGAAAGAAAGCGATACCAGAATTTGAGCAACCGAGATTTGATGCAGATAAAAACCGTAAATCGGTGATAATGTTTCCAACCAATGGTGTAGGTTTCGGGCACTTCACAAGATTGCTATCTATCGCTAGGAGAATTAAGAAATTAGATGAAGATATTGAAGTTATTTTCTTCACTACTATGCCCACTTTACATTTGTTAAAGCGAGAAGGAATCCCTGCATACCATCTTCCAGGAAGGAAAAAATTCAATGATATGCCAGCAAAAACATGGAACAAGATCGTAGAAGAAAATATTGCTAATGTATTTGCAGTACACAAACCATCCATGTTCATATTCGACGGCGCATTCCCTTACAGAGGAATGTTAAATTCAATTCAAGGCAGAGATGAAATAAAGAAGGTTTGGCTACGCAGAGGCACATTCAAGAAAGGGAGTACGAAAATTCCAGTCGATAGTATTAATCATTTTGATTACATTATCACTCCTAAAGATAGTTTAGAATTAGAAGAACATGATATGGAATTCACATCCGCAGTTGTGAAATGCGATCCAATATTATATCTTGATGAAATTGAATTGAGGCCCAAGGAGGATTTGAGGAATAGGTTAGGTATTCCACACGATGCAATAGTATGCTATCTGCAGTTAGGAGCGGGACAAATTAATGACATTGAATCAGATATTTCGATTTGCTTATCAGAATTAGAAAGGCACGAAAACGTGTATGTCGTCCTTGGAGAATCGATGTTGGGTAGCCGCCTACCCTCTATCGGAGGTAGAGTTAGAGTTCTCACAGATTATCCTAATTCAATGGATTTCAATGCTTTTGATTTCACAATTATGGCAGCGGGATACAATTCATATCATGAAGCAATTAGATTTTCAGTACCTACAATTTCAATCCCGAACATGAACACAGGTATGGATGATCAATTGGCAAGAGTCGAGGTTGCAGAAGAAGCAGGTGCAATGATTGTACTTAGAGAAGTGTCAAAACGAAGAGTCCAAGCAGTAATAGAACGGATTTTAGACGAGTCTGTTAGAGATTCAATGATTAAGGCATCAGAAAAACTACATCGCCCTAACGGTGCAAATCAAATGGCAAAATGGATTATTGATGAGATTTGATATGGTCTTTCATGTTTGAAACTAGATTGTCTCTGTCAAGAGCAGTTTGCTCTGAATTAATCATATCTTCCATGGACCATTCTCTCAAGTATTCGCACTCTTCCTCTGTCATTGTTTCAAGGTATCTAGCAATGTTATGCTTGATTTCATCTCCATACTTCTCATGTAAAACGATTTCAGAATCAGGAAACCATTTGTTCATCCAAGGAAATGAGTGAGTATCTCCTCGAACCCTTTTCTTGAGTAGTGAAAATAATTCGTTATCAATTTTCAGTTTATTGGTCGCCCATGTCAAGACATTTTCATGTTTGATTGGAATACCACTAACGAATCTCATTGCTTCTTTATTGTTGAATAGTCTAGTTATAGTATCATTATCCATGTTCTCATCTTCTATCGCTGCATCTAAAATTAATTTTCTAAAGCATTTCCAGCAATTTTGACAAGGAGATTTCCAAATACCGCGCATACAAGATTGTGCTATAAATCCTATTGGAGACTTTTCGACAATGATTGATGTACCAATTTCACTTATTCCTGCAACGGGTAAGTTGAAAGGAATACCTGCCGATTCGAACATTCCACCTAAGTGAGTGTAGTGATTTCCATTAGGATAATCTCTGTAATTTTTGTGACCCAAGCCATAACTTGATTCCATAATTGTTCCAAATGCGATACTATCTAGGCGAAGATAATCAGCCATAAGTATAGCTGGTACTGAGTTTGCGACATCGACTGGGAATCCAACAGGTTTTCTTGCGTATTCAAGATCGCACTGAATTATATTCATGTTATACCCTAGACGTGAAACCTCATTACAAGAATTATAGGCAGCATCTTTATTATACATCGAACGCCCGTTTAATGGCCTATCTAGGAACACAGGAACGGTATTGTGTGGCATAACTGATAAAGCAGCAGTAGAATCAACACCTCCGCTGAACGCAAGACCAGGAACATAATCTGAATCTATTTTCCTTGGTTTTAGTTTCTCATCTACATTTGCTATAGTATATCTTGATGTAACTTTTTTATGCCCTTCATAGAAATGTTTGCTCACGGGTTTTGGCAAGGTTATCCGAGTTCCGATAAACGGTTCGCAAATTAGTATACAACTAAGACCCAATAAGTCTGGATGAATATCTTCGGGATCGAAATCCTCTGGGAAAATCGTGGTGATAATTCGCTTTCCGATTTGATATTTATCAGTAGGAGCGGGACGATCATCTTCTTCTAACTCTAAATAAAGGACTAATTTACCAGGTTCTGAAATCATCCCGACTTTCATTTGATCAGCTCGAAATGTTATTCCAATACCATTCAATTGCTTCGTTTAGGCCAACTTTACAATCAAATTCAGGCGCATAGTTTAGCAATTTCTTCCCTTTAGAGATGTCAGCAATTGAATGCTTGATGTCACCAGCCCTTTCAGAAGTATATGTGGGTTCAATGTTGGAAATATCTGAATCGAAATTTGCGAGCAAATCTCTTATCTGATAAAATAACTCATTGATTGTCATTCTTGTTCCACAAGCCACATTGAAGCACTCTCCATAGGATTCTTTGTTTTTAGATAACAAGGCTAGAATATTAATTTGAATTACATTTTCAATGTAGGTAAAATCTCTACTCTGTTCTCCGTCTCCATGGATTGTTGGTGGTTTATGATTGATTAGAGTCTCCACGAATTTAGGGATTACAGCAGCATATACGCCTTCAGGGTCTTGTCTTCTTCCGAAGACATTGAAATACCTCAATCCGATTACTGGAAAAGAATGGATATTTGAAAAAACAGAAGCATACATCTCGTTAACAGATTTTGTGATAGCATAAG
>DAZU01000067.1 GCA_002507425.1 Euryarchaeota archaeon UBA53 | reverse complement strand
GAAAATTTAATCATCGCAAGGCGAGATTAACACTATGCCCGACTCATTTCTCCAATTCGTGTTGCGTGATACGGAGTGGGATCCGTTTCGCAAAATTCGTGAACATATGATAGGAATGACCCCAGAACCGGTTATTTTCGGTAAAAAAATCCAATTTTCGTATACCCTAAAAATAAGGCACTGAGCCCCATTTCTGTTACTTTTTTCGGTATAATTTGAAAATCAGAATTAAATACCTTATACCGCTGGTCCGCCCATGCAGCACAAAAGCGACGAAGCAAAATGCCCTGTCATGCACGGCGGCGGAATGACTCACTCAACCTCAGACATGCGTTCGAACCAAGATTGGTGGCCAAAAAACCTCAATCTGAACATTCTCCATCAGCACGATCTGAAATCGAACCCTATGGGACCAGATTTCGATTATGCTGAAGCCTTCAAAGGTCTCGATTATGAGAGTCTCAAGAAGGATCTCCACTCCTTGATGACCGATAGTCAAGATTGGTGGCCTGCGGATTACGGTCACTACGGCCCATTCTTCATCCGAATGACCTGGCACGCTGCCGGAACCTACCGGACAGGCGATGGTCGAGGCGGTGGTGGAACCGGAGCACAACGATTTGCACCCCTAAACAGTTGGCCAGACAACGGCAATCTCGACAAAGCTCGACGCTTGCTGTGGCCAATCAAGCAGAAGTATGGAAACGCAATCAGTTGGGCAGACTTGTTGATTCTAACCGGACAAATAGCTATTGAATCCATGGGCGGACCAGTTCTTGGCTTTGGCGGTGGACGTCCTGACATTTGGCACCCTGAAGACGACATCTACTGGGGTAGCGAAGACGAGTGGCTAGGAGACAATCGATACGGAGATACACGCCAAGACCTAGAGAACCCTCTAGCTGCAGTGCAAATGGGTCTTATCTACGTCAACCCACAAGGACCCAACGCAAACCCTGACCCACTTCTCAGCGCTCAGGACATTCGAGAAACGTTCAGCCGCATGGCGATGAACGACGAAGAAACCGTTGCGCTAACTGCTGGTGGTCACACTTTCGGTAAGGCACACGGTGCAGGCCCAGAGGACCACAAAGGACCCGAACCGGAAGGTGCTCCTATGGAAGAGCAAGGGCTCGGATGGAACAGTGATTTTGGCTCAGGTCTTGGCCGAGACGCTATCACGAGCGGTATCGAGGGTGCTTGGACTGCTGATCCAATCACCTGGGACAACGGCTACTTTGACATGCTCTTCAAGTACGAAGATACGTGGACGCTATCAAAGAGTCCTGCAGGTGCACACCAGTGGACACCGTCCAATCAAGAAGAAGTTGACATGGCTCCCGATGCTGAGGACTCTTCGATCAAAGTTCCAACAATGATGACAACAGCAGACATGGCAATGATTCGTGACCCAGAATATCGAAAAATTTCGAAGTATTTCCATGAGAATCCTGAAGTCTTCGCTGATGCGTTCTCGCGTGCTTGGTTCAAACTGCTCCATCGAGACATGGGGCCAAAGTCACGCTATCTCGGACCTGATGTCCCTGACGAGGAATTCATTTGGCAAGACCCAGTACACCCAGGATCCACATCATACGATATTGCTGCGCTCAAGGGTGATATCATGACCTGTGGACTCTCCATAACTGAAATGGTCGAAACAGCTTGGGCAAGTGCATCCACATACCGTGATTCAGACAAGCGTGGGGGCGCAAATGGCGCACGCATTCGTTTAGCGCCTCAGAAAGACTGGGAAGGCAACAAGCCTGCACAACTTGCAAAGGTCTTATCGACACTTGAGCCACTCGCAGCCGCTCATGGTGCAAGCATCGCTGACACTATCGTTCTTGCCGGAAACGTCGGAATCGAAATGGCATCAGGCGTTGAAGTAGCCTTCACACCCGGCCGTGGCGATGCAACCGAGGAGCAAACCGATGCTGCATCGTTCTCTTACTTTGAACCGGTTTCTTGTGGTTTCCGCAATTATCTGAAGCAGAACTATGCAGTTATGCCCGAAGAGATGATGCTCGATAAAGCACAACTTCTCGGTTTAAGTGCACCAGAAATGACTGTTCTAGTTGGTGGAATGCGCTCGCTAGGCGTAAGTTCCGATGAACGCGGAGTGTGGGGGGACGACAGCAAACTTGACAGTTCCTGGTTCTCTACACTTCTGGACATGAACGTCGCTTGGACCGCTACTGGAAGCAACAGTTACGTCGCTCGTGACCGTCAGTCAGGCGCAGATGTTCGGACAGCAACTCGCTACGATCTCGTCTTTGGAAGCAACTCACAACTTCGAGCCGTTGCTGAAGTCTATGCACAAAACGGTAACCACGAAAAGTTCGTGGGAGATTTCATTGCTGCATGGAACAAGGTCATGAACGCTGATCGTTTTGACGTTTGATGCGATATTTGATTGTGTTATCCCTCAAATGAAGGATTCATTAGCGCTCGGTTCGTTTGTAAAGCGACTAAGGAAATCCCACATAATTTGCCCCGTATCGTAAAGCCCTTGATTTCCAGGGACATAATACGGCCATGCGGTTGGCTCGCCCCAGTCATTCACGTAGAGGTTGTGATTGCCTTGATGAACGGTGATAAGATGAACTTCTGCTCCACTATCACAATTTGAAAAGCCTGTTGTTGTCATCAAAGGCCCAGGGATATTGATGTCTGGTATTGATCCTTCACAACCATTGTATTCTGCCCAACGCATTAAGTTTTGAACAGCTCCAGTGGTAAGAGAATCAGTATCTTCTTGCATCTCTGGGTTGTATATTGTGCTTCTTCCAGAGCTAGCATAAAGTGCATGTTCATCAAAGATACCATGCATTTCCAATATTGGAGTTGCAATGTAGTCAGGTTGCTGATCATACAACAAATAGAAAGAAGTGCAGGCAACAGCTGCTATTTGATGGCTCCAGTCCATTGCAAGTCTTTGGGCCATTCCGCAACCGTTTGACCAACCGGAAGCATAGACTCTGGTTTCATCAACTGGCAACTCAGCTATGGCCAAATCAATCAGCGCAGACAAAAATCCTGAATCATCTATATCAAAAACTGCTGCATCTGCACAGCAAGTACCCTGATTCCAAGATGGGGATCCACCTCCCATTGATGGGTCACCATCGCGATGAATTCCTTGCGGATAGAGTATAATTGCTCCCACATTGTCCGCTAATTCTGTTAGACCTGTGTGATTTTTCTGTATGTGCATCGTTGACCCGTAGCCATGTATGTCCAATAGAAGTGGAGCCTCGCCCTCTTCGGAGATGGTTGATGGTATGTAGCTGACCCAGCACCTTTCGTCCCCTTCGTGTTCCAAACATTGCTCGCTTTCGTTCCATGGATGCGTGAACTCGGTGAGCAATTCAATCTCTCCAACCAGATTAGGTCCCTGATTTTGAGGATTTATGCAACCAGAAAACGTGAGTAATAGCAAAACTGCTACACAAAGCAACTTCTGGTTCTTCATCGTTCTAACCAGTTGAACAATAGAAATAAAACTAATGTATGACGGCAGAATGGAGACGTATTTCTCTTTGGGGTCCTGACCACGAATTACTTGTTTAAAAAAAACCTACTCCTCAACATACAATTGCATAAACAGCGTGTGTTGGCCTGCATAACACCTGCAAGATTTGCTTAGAATGAAATATATAATTGATTACTTTACATCGAAATATGTCAGATGTCGGTGATTTATCAGATTATTACTGGCGTTTGCTAACCAACATTGACATGGGAAATGGACAACCATTTGGTTTCTGGACATTGGTATCTTTGTTCTGTATACTCAGCGGTTTAGCCCTCATGTATCTCACTGTGCTCATATATCGTGCAAACCCATCAAATGCTAAGAATCGATTCATTGCATTGATGCTTTTCGCTGAATCAATACGCTGCTTAACAGGATCTTTTTTCTACATCTATCCCTTCAATCTTGAGCAGGTTCAATTCTTGTATTTTATTCGGTTGATTTTCTACACCTCTGGCGTGATGTTGATACTCCTCTACCTAAGTGCACCTTTGTTATACATCAAGAACAAATTTGCTCAACGAATCATGCGCTTTTTCGAAACAAGAGCAATCTTGCTTATGCCAGTCCTAAGTTTTGTCATTTTTGCTGTTGCGTCTTTCGCTATGGGAGGATTCCCATATGGCGGTATCGCCCCAAGCATTTGGATTTATTGCCCAGAGGCAGGTCCAGGTATTGGGGGCACAACGTCAGGCGGGACCGTTCCTTTTGATCCGATATGTCCAGAATCCTATTCTGAACTTTATCCGATGATGTGGACGATCACGTTGATTTCTCCTTTAGCACAAATCATCTTTATTCTACCACTTGTTGCAGCATTCACGACTGCTGTGGTAATAACCCGCACAACTAAAGAAATTTTCAATACAGGTTCTGAATCAGAACGAAACGAGATTCGCGCAGTTCGGCTTGGCTTTATTGGCAAAACAATTTTCCAATCCCTTTCTTTAATGTGTTTGATTATTTTCTTCGTCCTCTCCCCAGTCACAGGCCCTGAATTGAGTTGGTTCAATCCTGATTTGTTTGATGTCGATAAGTTTGTCAACGAAGGAGAAGTTCCAATATGGGCCGTTCTCACTGGATTTACTACTCCATTTATTATCGGAGGTATGGTTCTTGCAGGATTGTTTGAGGGTATTGTATTCACCTATGCAGTCATGAAGCACGAAGTACTTGGAATTGACGAACGATTGCGAAAGACGTTTTCAGGAGCACTTTTCGCAGGTCTTGGAACAGTTGCTTTTTTGATTGCAACTGAATTAATGGAAAGTATTGCAGGCATGGGATGGATAGGAGGCGTTTTGATAGGAATGACCATTCTTTTCCTCCGGAAACCTATTTTTGCCACATTCTCAAAAATTTCCTTTTCGATTATGCCTGAGTCGCATACCAAGTCAGAGCAGACTTATCTCGAAGTATTTGCTATTGCAATGGAAGATGGTATCATCACTCAAGAGGAGAGAAAAATGCTCCAAATACAAGCAAGAACATTAGGATTGAATGAAAGCAGAATTACTCATTTGGAGTTGAACTATCAATCAAACGATGTGTAAAATTAGTTCTAGGATAAGCCAATGGTTACCGTTTAAGTTAACTTATTATAGAGCCGATGATTTCTAACATAGCCTTATTTTCTATTGGAGATCTAACTGCAAACCTTACAGCATTACTTGGTAATTCAAGACCCATGTTTTGTGCGTCTCTAACAAATAGTCCATGTGATTTACAAGTTTCAATAAATTGAGAAGATGAAAAACCAGATTTTTCAGGAAGATAGGTTAGAAGATAATTTGCAACTCCTGTAAATACTCTAAAACCGAGTGATTCAAGTGAAGTGTGCATTTTTTCCCGCTCTTCGTGAATTATTTCATACTGATTCAGATAATATGGTTCATTGCGTAAAGCTGCGACTGCTGCAAGTTGCCCGGGCAGACTAACAGCCCAAGGAGGAATGAATTTCTTGAGTTTTGGCATTTCTTTAGTAACAGCATATGCGACCCTGAGTCCAGATAATGCGTAACACTTACTCATACTTTTACAAATTATTAATTCTGGAACTGATGAGCACAATCGCTCAAGAGATTCTGCATTTGGAAGATAGTTGATGTAGGTCTCATCAACCCATATCATCTTACAATTTGATTTTGAATTTTTTGATTTCGCAATTTTTTGCACAATATCTGACATTTCTTCACAATATACGCCTGTTGGGCTATTGGGGTTCACAAAAATAACCGCGTCATGCTCAATCGCTTGTGATATCAAGTCTTGAGGATTTATCTTGAATCCATTGTCATCCTCAAGAACAAAATACGTGACACTACATCCTATTACATGGTGAAGTATATGGCTATATTCACCATACATTGGTGATAGTATCATCACACTGGAATTCCTATTTAGTAACTGAGGAAGTAGAGTAAACATTAGTGATGAAGATCCTGAAGAAACTGCTACATTTCTGCTAGGAATATCTCTAATTTCGGCTATTGTTTCTATTAATTCTTCACACTGTGTAGGAGGTGATTCCTGACAACATCTTGCAAGTTGGGACCTGATTACTTGCAGGGCTTCGGGGCACGGTGGAAATGGACTGTCCAAAACATCAGCAACTATCAAGGAATCACGAATATTAAAATCAAAGCCAGAAGTATCCCATGACTGACCTCCGTGATAGCATGTATCGTCGCTGGTTTCAATGTCTTTGTTTTCTTGAATTTTGGCAGCAAACTGTGTCAATGTTTTACTGACATTCAAATGCATTGGGTAATACACAATCTTACCATGTTTGACACCAATTTCCTCGAAGATTTTCATTCCGTTTCTCGCATACATATTTGTTACGTCTGAATGTCCCATAGCGACTATGTCGGTGCCGCCATGCTCCACAACAAATTCCAAAGCATGGCGCATTAAACTTGTTGAATAATTCTGACCTCGATATTTTTGTGAAACGGTAAGCCCTCTTACCTCAAATGTCGACTCTAAATCATAGCATGATGCAAAAACCGTTTTGTGCAACATTTCTGTCGAAAAATACTTTGTTAACCTGAATGGTTGTTTATTTGGAGGATTCAAGCTAACGTAACCTACGAACTCGTCATCCTCTAAACATACTACAAAATGTTTCCCTGGATCTTCTAGCTTACCTTCGTCATTTGTATAATATTGCTGTAACTCTTCTGCGTAAACATCATGCCTTAGCGTAGATATTTCGTTCCAAATTTTATGGACTTTTTCATCGTTAGGTATAGGGAAGTCGAACCTTATGAATTCAGCCATACACTCCCCAAAAATTAATTGATAATGAATAGTTTCCATACACGCAAGATTACAAGCGTTACTACTAATACTCAAAGTATTCATCGATATGCTTTAATGAAATATCATATGACTTTGATAAAAGATGTTCCAGTTCAGTATCTGTGCATGTCTCGATAAATTTGTAGTCCTTAATATCTAAAACAGGAATTCCAAAAGATTCAATAAAATTCTTTTGATAACACTGATAATCCCCGCTAATCTGGAATGATGTTAGTTTGGCATAGTAATGCATAAACCTACTATTGAGTATTCTTTGCAAGGTGATTAAAGGAATCTCAACACCACTTTTAATTGGCTTTTGAGGCATGATTGCATAACCGTTTGAAAATAAACTATCAGAGGGATCTATTCTAAAATTGGGTTTCTTATCGAATGTCTTTGTGAGCAATTTTGGACCTTTAGAGTAGATACCTTGTTTTCGACCCCAAGCATACCAAGCCCCATACTTCTCTTGTTTCGCTCGATTCCCTGCATCTCTTTTGGCAAGTTCTGTTTTGCAGGCAAATAAATGTTTGAAAGTTCTTGGCGATTTTGATTTTATTTCATCTTCATTAATCAATTTGTAAAACCCATCAACCTGTTTGTAAGGGAAAATTATCCCTCTCTTGTTTTCCGACAAGTCTAGGTCATCAGTAATTTCTGAAATCTTGATGGCTGATTTTATCAAATTACTTTCGATCTCAACATCTTCCCCGTTAAGCGTCTTTGCAAACCATTTTCCTCTTTTCATTTTAGATTGGAATACTTTGTCTCTCAATGTCGCGAATCCGACCTTGATTTCACATAATTCTCCAAGGCACACACCTGTATTTTCGATTTTAGAAATATTCAATCTGTGTGGATTTTCGGCTAACCTCCATTTTTTTGAACCAAGGCTAGAATATGGTATATCTGAAAAACCGACAAAAGGCAAGGAGCTAGTATTGATACCCTTGTACATATCTTTGAATTCGAACGTGTTCTTTAACAAGTCATTATCTTGGAAAATCAAACATGTGTAGGCAAGAATACCATCAAAAATTAGGTGGTGCGAGAAATTTACCACTCTTCTGATACACTTTGTTTCCTTTGCATATTGCCTAATTTTTGTTGCTGAATTAGAAGTAAATACGTTGTTCTGTGTAATGAAAGCGGTAACTCCTAAGGGGTTTATCATTCTGTGGCATGCTACAAAATATAGCATTGCAAGACTGTAATTTCCAGTTGTGAAGTCTTTGTATTTGTGTCGGAGCTCCTCTCGGTAAACTGTGGACAAATTTTGCAATTTGACATATGGAGGGTTTGTAGCAACAATATCGAAGCCTTCCTCATTTCCAATCCTCTCCCAAAGTTGTTCAGGATTTTCTAAGAGCGTGTCCATGGCAAATATTTGCGGTTCAATATCCGAAACATCATACCCACGATTCAAAAGGTAGAGTAACACATGAGATTTAGCAAATTCAACCGATTCTTCACTTATGTCAAAACCGATTATTTGATTGTCAATAAAATGTTTGACATCTATACCTTGCTTAAGTAAGATACCGCAGGCTCCTACCAAGAAACCCCCACTTCCGCATGCTGGGTCACAGATAGTCAAATCTTTTGGGTGCTTAGTGCTCATATTCAACGATTCAGATATTAGGTAGTCAATTATGTAGTCCGGAGTGTATACAACACCTTGCTTTTTTTTCCTGTCTGAATCGATAAGTGATTCAAAAATTGCTTCCACATCCTCTATCTGCATATTATTCCCAATATCAGGAAATGAAAATTCAATACCAGGAGAACACATAGATTCAAATTGATTCGTTGTTTTTTCAATTATCCCTTTCAAGAATTCATTTTTTGAGAAATTTGAATCAGATATATTGTTTGATTCTGTAAAAAACCGAACTACTAGTGAATGAACTATTGGAATTTCTAAGTGAGAAAACTCTTCCAAAAACTCATTTCTGTCAAATATCTAAATCACCTGTTATAATACTTCAAGCTGAACCATCCTATAAAATAAAACCACATATGGAATGATATTCGAGGTAGCAAATGTCTCGCAAATCATTTCTAATTTCTAAATCATCTCTCAATTACGATTATAACATTTGATAATTTCCTAGGGGGCATGGATGGCAGGACATTGGGTCTAAGTCTATTTGTCGTTTTTCTGATGGCAGGTTCCGGAGCAACCGTATTTGTTCTAACTGAATCTGATAATACGGATAATGAGGAACCCATACAAGAAATAGTCGAAAAAGAAGATGAAAACAATCCTCCAAAGCTCGTTTTAAGTGATTCATTCAAACACTTATGGAATGGTAATAACGCAACAATAGAAGGATTC
Source organism: Euryarchaeota archaeon UBA53 (assembly GCA_002507425.1). Taxonomy (GTDB): domain Archaea; phylum Thermoplasmatota; class Poseidoniia; order Poseidoniales; family Poseidoniaceae; genus MGIIa-K1. The sequence continues at coordinate 61,725 of DAZU01000067.1, read as the reverse complement.
GTATATGATGAAAACCTTGAATCTTCTAATGTTTTCATAAATATTTTAGATGATCAAATCAATCCTGTAATCTCATACAATATTTCCCTTGATAATTCAGGATTGTGGACCATAGAAACTCCTCTATCAGATCCGGGAATTTGGATTATCGATGCTAAGGCATATGATGAATTAGGAAGTCAAAGTAACTCAGTTACATCCTCAATAGAAATCGTCAAGCCAGTCGAGCCAGAAGCTAACATAACGTTCACATGGGAAGAGCCTGCACAGAATGAAAGTATTGGAACTTTAAGAGGCGTAATTTTACATAATTATCCTCAGACCTGTAATCTTGAATATCGCCCCGATGGACAAAATCCAGCAATGTTTGTCACAGCAGAAGATATCAGTTCGATAGGACTGTATGCATTGACAATCGACACATCAACACATAACACTGATGGCTTACTTTTCGTAACCTGCGGTATGTTTACTATATCTGAAGTCTCGGTGGATGTCACGCTACCAATGCCACCAGAGCCAGTTGGAGACCTGGATGGTGATGCTGTGCTGGACGATGTCGATGATTGCCCTTCCACACCAGAGGGAGAACCAGTGTATTCAACTGGGTGTTCGGATTCTGAAACCGACGACGACGATGATGGAATAATGAATGACATGGATATTTGTCCGATGACCCAACTAGGAAAGTCTGTTGATAATAACGGATGTTCTGAATCTCAAAAAGACGATGATAATGATGGATTAACTAACGATTTAGACCTATGCCCTAACACCCCCGAAAACGAAGCCATTGATACACAAGGGTGCGCAGAGTCGCAAAAAGACGACGATAGTGATGGAGTTTCAAATAATTTGGATGAATGTCCTGAGACCCCTATCGGTGAACAGGTAAATGCAGTAGGATGCTCTGATTCCCAAATAGGTCCTCAGCAGCCGTTGAAGATTCTAGCACTCCACGGAGGAGGCGAAACTGCAAACGGCCTTAGGAACCAACAAGGTATGCAACACTTGATGAATACTTTGAGCGAGTTTGAATTCGTATTTGCAAGCACACCTGAAAGCAACAATGTCTGGATTAAAGACCCACCTGGAGGTAAAGGAGAGCCAACAACAGACAGAAACTGGGCAGATAGGTCAATCAGTTATTTGGACCAAATAGTCGAAGAACAAGGGCCTTTCTATGCAATATTGGGCTATTCTCAAGGTGCTGCAATGATACCGGTATATCTTGCTAATACAGACAACACTTTCAATCGAGTTATGATGTATAATGGATACCTTCCTACAACTCACGAAGGGCTTATTGACACAATTAACGAAGTCGCACCTTTCACTGTTCCAGCGATGGTATTTTCAGGAGAAAATGACGTTAATTTCAAAGACCTTGCGCCTGCTTTGGCTCAGAAGTTTTCGAACTCTTTGGATGTTCATAGCCAAACTGCTGATCACCATTTGCCTTACAATACTGACTCCAAATATAACCAGATTATCAACTGGATTAGAGACGGCTTAAATTGAGCTGTTGCTAATGGGTTCTATCACAAAACCAAGTCATGGTTGAATTGCTCTCGCTATGACGATTCTTTGGACTTCTTGTGTTCCTTCATATATCTGAGTAATCTTAGCGTCACGGAAGAATCTCTCAACCGGGAATTCTTTTGTATATCCATATCCACCTAAGACTTGAATTGCTTTTTCTGTGACCCACATCGCAGTATCGCCAGCATATAATTTTGCCATACTAGCTTCTTTTGTGTGTCTTGGCCCTCCATTTTCATAATGTTCTTCTTTAGCCCATGATGCCTTGTATACGAGTAATCTAGATGCATCTATCCTAGTTGCCATGTCGGCAAGGTACGAGGTTATCATTTGATGATTTGCAATTGGTTTCCCGAATGCTTCTCTTTCATGTGAATACTTCAAAGCGGCTTCATAGGCTCCCTGAGATATACCTAGAGCCTGTGCTGCAATACCTATTCTTGAGTTATCTAGAGCATTCATGGCAATCGCAAACCCTTTTCCGGACCCTTTCAAGACATTTTCAACTGGAACCTTGCAATTCTCTAATACCAAAGTGCATGTATCGGAAGACCTTATTCCTAATTTATCCTCTTTCTTTCCGACAGTGAAACCTTCAAAAGATTGCTCTACAATAAATGCGGTTGAGCCACCATGCCTTTTGACGCCGTAATCTGGATGATCGACATCCTTTGCGAATAGAACGTAAATTTGAGCTTGCGATCCGTTAGTGACCCACATTTTCTCTCCATTAAGGATGTAATGTTTACCGTCGTCAGAAAGTTTCGCTTTACAGACCATTGCAGCTGCGTCCGTTCCAGCACCTGCTTCAGAAAGTGAGTAAGCACCAACTTCACCTGCTGCAAGTCTAGTCAGATACTTTTTCTTTTGTTCTTCATTACCGTGCAATGCTATGGTTTTTGAACATAGACCGACGTGAACACAGAACATCACCGAGAAGGAAGGGTCTACTCTTGCGAGCTCTTCAATTATAATCGCCTCTGAAATATCATCAACCGGGTTGCCGCCATATTCCTCCGGAATCGCAATCCCTTGTAATCCATACTCCAAAAATTGCTCCCATTCCTCTGCAGGAGGAACCTGATTGGCGTCTCTATGCTCGATAGTTTCAGGTAAAACTGATTCAGCAAAGTCTCTTACCATCTCGCGAATCATCTGTTGCTCTTCCGTCTCTTCAAAGCGCATGAACACACCCAAATGGTTGAAGCATTTTATGGATACCTATTGTTAATTCATGATTAACAGTGCGTTCATATATTACTTGTATCACGGGGACCCGGGTAAAGACCATGGATGATGAAGTCATGGAATTTGGAATAGCACACAGCCGAAAGTATTCAAGAGACCATCTTTGGTATCAAGAAAAGGACGACCGCTTAGTAATTGGCATCTCTGATTTTCTTGCTGCAGACATTGGCGAAGTACTCAGAATTATCCTTCCGCATGCTGAAACTGAGGTAGATGAAGAGCAGAATCTATTCTCCATTTGGACCGCAGAAGAGAAATTCACATTCCCAAGCCCTTTCGCAGGCGAAATAGCTGAAGTCAACGGTGAAGTTGAGATTAATCCCGATTTAGTGAACGACTCACCATACGATCTAGGTTGGATTATCATACTCAACCCGCACGACGTGGACATGGAAAATTTGCTCGAACCTGATGAGTATGTCGACTTTTTAGCAGAGGGATGATTGTTCAAAGCACTTGTGAGGCCAAACCCATATTAATAGATGGATGAAGCCCCAGGTAGGACCATAAACGATGAGGTGAGTATGCTTGGACCTTGACAGACATGACTTTCAACTTGACGACCTCGTTGAAAGAATCAAGCAAAACGACCTGAAGCTGATTGCCTTGCAAGTACCTGAAGGGTTAAAGATGCAGGCTTTAGAAATGATGGATGAAATCGAAACAGAGACCTCAGCAAGGGTTGTTTTGTCAGCAGACCCATGCTACGGTGCCTGTGATTTAGTTCATGACAAGATGCAGAATATAGGAGTCGAATTAGTAGCACACATGGGCCACTCACAGATGAATATTGATTCAGGAATGGCAACTCAATTTATCCCTGTGACTTACCATGGAAGTCCTGAGATTGCCCCCGTTCTTCCATACTTACACGCACACCGAGAGATTGCTAGAAGTCGTCTAAACGGAGCATCTGGACCGGTCTTGTCAGAACTTGAAGCTATTGACAAATTCGAAGATATGGTGGGAAGAGTTGCACCGCTCACTGATACAAAACTGGGATTGGTGGGCAGCATACAACACCTGCACCTACTGCCTACATTCAAAAAACACTTCGAAGACGCAGGATTTGATGTCACAATACCAGTTGGAGGAGCTAGACTAACACTGCCCGGGCAGGTGCTGGGATGCAATTACTCAGGAGATGATCCAACTGTCGGACACTACGTGTTCCTTGGGAGTGGAGATTTCCATCCAATCGGTCTTGTATTGCACACAGGTAAGCCTCTGGCCATGTTAGACCCATATTCTGGAGATGCCAAAGAGATGGGTAGAGAAAGGATTGAACGAATCCTAAGACAACGGTCTGGATTGATTATGTCCTCAATGGATAAAGATAGATTTGGAATACTAATTGGTGCCAAACCTGGCCAAATGCGACGCAATTTGGCTCTTCGTATGAAAAGAAAGCTTGAGAAGCATGGCAAGAAAGGTTTCTTACTCGCTATGGAACATATTGGACCAGAATTAATTGATTTCTACCCTGTGGATGTTTTTGTCAATACCGCATGCCCTAGAATCGCAATCGATGATGCGGTAAAATATGCGAAACCTATGCTCACCCCATACGAATTGCAAGTTGTTTTAGGCGAAAAGAAGTGGGAAAATGGATACAAGTTTGATCAGATACACTGATTTCGCAGAATCATAGTGCCTATTGCTCATCGTTGTTTATTGTGATTTTGACAATGAATATCAGTCTATTTTTTCTCTCTCGATCTGCGACATTACTACCTATGAGATATCTGCATGATAATTTCTTATTGAAAGTTCAATAACCATAGACGATGACCCTTTGTAGTCATGAGTTCCTATCTAGACCGAATCGGTGCTGGCCTCGTGCTTAACAATCCCGAGGTTTTTGGCTTTGATTTTATACCAGATATCCTTGTTGGAAGAGAAGAATTACAAAAGGAATTGGCGTCTATCTTTGGCAGTATCAGTCACCCAGAAGGAACTGCAAGAGCTGTAATTACCGGCCCAGTAGGATCTGGCAAAACTGCGTTAGCAAAGCGTTTCTGTAAAGATGTTATTCGACATCTGGCCGACAAAAGGAATATTCGGCACGTGCACGTTAACTGCAGAAATGCTGCAACTCCGTCCCGGGTGATGCAAAAAATAGTCCAAGATTTGGACCCTGGACACCCAGACAGAGGCCTTGGAGTTGGAGAACTTCTAACAAGTTTAAGAAGGATGCTTAGCAACAGTAATTCTCACTTAATAGTAATTTTAGATGAAGTAGACCACCTGCTGAGAAGGTCGGGAGATGACATAATTTACAAATTGATGCGAATTGATGAAGATAGAGATGGAACTGGAACGCTCTCAACAATACTAGTAAGTCAGGAGCAGATCTTGGATTTGCTAGAAAATGCGGTGTTGTCAAGAGTTGGGCGCTCAAATCATATCAGAATACCTCCATATGATGAAAACGGACTTTTTCAAATAATTTCTCAGAGAAGAGATTTAGGTTTAGTCACCGGAACGTGTCCTGATGAAATTCTAGAATTAGTGGCTCAGGCTGCTGCTCCCTCTGGAGATGCTAGGCAGTCAATTGAACTTCTAGAAGGTGCTGCAAAGCGTGCTGAATCATCAGGTAGATCCATTATTGAACCCAAAGATGTTCAAAGGACTGTTATCACCATGCCAAACAATGTCGATTCGATGAACATTGACGATATACCCGTTCATGCAATGCTCATCTTGTTAGGTCTATGTAGGAGATTAAAGAAGCAGGAAAGTGTTACAAGCGGTATAGCAGAAAAACTGTATCATGTGGTATGCGAAGAGTTCGATGAATCTCCAAAAGGTCACACTACGCTCTGGAAACACCTGAAAAGATTGGCACAAGAAGATATCATTGTGACAAGAACTGCAAAAGCTGAGGTTGGTCGAGGCAGAACTCAACATATTTCGATGCCTCATATGCTTCCCAGCGATGTTGCACGCAGGCTCGAAACGCTGATTCCGACTAAAATACGTCGTTAGATTGATTTTTTGATGATAAAAGGGCATAAATACCCTGCTTAAGTCGCAAAGCCGCTCAAGAGTTGATAATATGGCAGAGACAACGTTTATCGCAGTGGTCAATGACACAAATCCAGACAACGGTGGACGTTCCTACAACATGACAATCAGTGGGAATAATCTATCACAATTCCTAGGAAAGCGAATAGGAGATTTGGTTGACGGAATTTTCGTTGGAGAGGGAGAGCAGACTCTAGCTGGCTATAAGTTAGAAATCACCGGTGGCTCTGACAAAACAGGAACTCCAATGCGGAGCGATCTAAGCGGAGGTAATCGACAATCCGTTTTAGTGACTGCATCTACTGGGTTCAAAGGCCATTCACTAGTTTTCAAATCAAAGGGCGGGGAAAAGAAAAGATTCCGATACAAACCTGATGGGATGAGGAAACGCAGGAACTTCCGAGGAAATACCATTACTCAAGATACAAGACAAATAAATCTCAAAGTCGTGGAAGCTGCCAACAAAAGCCTAGGAGATATTCTTGGGTCAATCGAGGAGAGCAGTGACTGAAGCATCAGAACTGGTTTGAGGTTTTAGGAGGTTAGGGAGCATGGCACGCAAGCTTCCCAAACAACCAGAAGTGAATATTGGACTAGTAGGACACGTTGACCATGGGAAAACGACATTGACTCAAGCATTATCAGGCATATGGACGGATACTCATTCAGAGGAAAGAAAGAGAGGTATATCCATAAAACTTGGTTATGCCGACACCGCATTTTACAAGACCGATAAGGGAGAATATTATGCCACCGGCAAAAGACCGGGCGGTGGAAATGATGATGCCACAGAACTACAAAGAGTGGTTTCATTTGTAGACGCCCCGGGTCATGAGACACTTATGGCAATCATGATCACTGGTGCAAGTATAATGGACGGTGCGATGCTAATGATAGCAGCCAATGACTCCTGTCCTCAACCACAAACACGAGAGCACCTGATGGCTCTCGAGATTGCAGGCATAGAGAACATCGTTATTGTCCAAAATAAAATCGATCTTGTTACGAAAGAAAGAGCGGTTGAGTCATATAAAGAAATAAAGGAATTTGTAAAAGGCACGATTGTTGAAAAGGCTCCTATAATCCCCGTTTCTGCACATCACGATGTGAATCTGGATATATTAATTCAGGCTATAGAAGCAACCATAACAACCCCTGACAGGTCTAAAGACAAAAGGGCTATCATGCACGTCGCTCGCTCTTTCGACATTAACAAACCCGGCACACGGCCAACAAAACTTCGAGGTGGAGTAATCGGAGGAAGTATTGTTGAAGGGGAATTCAATATCGATGATGAGGTATTGATTGGACCTGGTAAGAAGATAGAAAAAGGAAACAAAGTACATTACGAGCCAATCAAGACAAAGGTCTCAAGCATGCAAGGTGGAGGATTAAACCTTGACAGTATGCATGCCGGCGGTTTGTGTGGAATGGCAACTCCTCTAGATCCTGCCCTGACCACATCCGATAATCTCTCTGGACAAGTTGTCGCTAGAGTCGGAGAACTGCCAGAGGTCAGAGATAAGGTTGATATTTCATTGAAACTCATGAAAAATATGGTTTCAGGAGAAGGAGAGGAACCTAGTCAAATAATGCCACTTCGGTCCAATGAGATGTTGATGGTTAATGTTGCAACTGCAACAAGTGTTGGAGTAGTTTCAAACCCCAAAAAAGAAAGCGCTACATTGAACCTCAGACTACCAATTTGTGCAGATAAAGGACAGAGAATATCGATATCGAGACGTGTTGGCGCAAGGTGGAGACTGATAGGTCATGGAACGATCCAGTGATTGCCATGCAATGCGTCCTTGTTGACACTTGTGGATGGGTTGCTGTAATTGAATCAAATCTGAATATTGACAAAGCTCTACTAGAATGTTCTGGAATCAAACAATTAGCAATTATACCTAGGGTTTTAGACGAGTTAAGAGAAATTGATGGAATTAACCTGATGATTCCAATGCTGTTGAAAAAATCTATTCTATTGGACACCCCTATTGAAGCTGGGAAACATACAGACGACCAATTATTTGCGGTAGCCTCTAATAACAAATTTCCAATTCTTACCGTTGATACTGAACTTAAAAGACGGCTTTCTAGAGCTAGTCTTCCGTGGATTGAAGTAATTGGTAGAAGCCACCTAAGATATGTTATGTCATAATATTAGAGAGATTGACCTATCATGGAAGAGTGAATAATTGGTCGTCTCCATGGCCATCTAGCAATCTTAACCTAACGCCTGCATCTATCCAAGCATGCGCATAGTTTATTGCACCAAATGCCCTGACATAATCACCATTTTCCATGAAAAATTGAGCATCGCTAGAATAGTCATCTGCCATTTTGAGCATAATTTCTAGTTTTTCCCAGTCGCTGCTGCCTTCTTCTGGAATTGGAGTCGCTTTTTCCCTAGCTTTTTTTGTTAGGTTTAGGTAATGCTCAACCTTTTCTTTGGATAATTTATTATTTATCTCCATTCAATTCCCTCTCTGCCTTTTCATCAATCGATTTACGTCGCTAGACCTTCCAAGTGATTCATACAAACCGATTGCAAGTGATATTCTTCCTTGTTCCTCAGCATCACAGGCTCGCTTGAAAATTTGTCTTCGCTCTTCCCAATCACTAGCAGCCTTCGCCTCAGCAACCATTTTTTGCATTTCAACTCTTCTTAGTTCTGCCATATCTGGAGATTGCCAAATTCTGACCATCCCGTCCCGCCTTACAGTTGCCATTGTATCTGCGGCTAAACCAACAAGGTTCTCACCTAAATCGGTATTTATTGACTCAATATCGACATCTTCTGTCATTGATGTGAGGCTACCTTCGATCGATAGAACCCACCATCCGTCACCTGCTCTATGTGCGGATAATGGTTCTAGTGACCTAGTGTCGATGGTATCTAAGCTATCCCAGCCATAAGGGTGTGGTGAACCCTCCCAAAGCATTCCATCTGCACTCTGCATGAGTAATCTTCCACCAGACATCTTGCTAACCCATGACCAAACTCTGTCTTCAAGCAGCCTTTGCGAATCCTCCCTAGCTAACCTTGCACACCGAAGTTTTCCATCCTCATCTTGCCACAATAGATGTTCTCGGTCAAACCACCCAACTAAGCGTCTAACACCTCCAACTTCAAATCGTTTCAATCCTCTACCATCTTGGTTGAAAACATGCAATTGACCTTTTCTACATGACACAACCCATCCACCTCCTGGTCGAGGTAAGATATCGCTAAAGCCTCCTTGAGTTGATCTTCCCTCCCCTAATTGAGAACCATCACTGGCCTTCAGCAAATGAAATCCGTGTCCGTACAAGACACCAATTTTTCCAGAATCATGCGCAGCAGCATGAACTCTAAACGGTAGTTTCTTGTTCCACCTCTGCTCCAACTCATCATCTAAAAGAACTAATTCAAGACCATGAGCTACTAGTAAGTAATTGCCTACTCTAGTCGCATTAGAAATAATGCTAGGTGCTTGCCATGATCTGGCCACAGTCCAAGTCATATGCTCGCCTCCATCATTCCCCATGCAACCAATTGAGCCCTTGCATCGTTTGTCAATCTGAACATTCTAGATCTTCCTTTTTGCTGCACTGAAAGTATTCCGCTCCTATAGAGCCGATTACACATCTGTGACATTCTAGGTCTTCCTATCTTTAACCTATCTTGTAACCGAGCATCGGATGGAGATATTTCTCGTTCAGATGCAACCTCTACCAGAATTGCTTCTCCTCTTGAAAGATTCCTAAGAGTTTGAACATCTAGTGGACTACTATCTCTCGTCCCAATAACTGGCCTACGGAGGGCTGAAAGTAAGTCTGCTAAACCTAAACCGTTTGGAACACCGATAGCGTCCAAAAGTTGCGAGAACAAACCTTCAACATCACCACTGGATTGTACTTTCTCAACTTCCTCATGAGAAATATCATGCTCATCTGTTACATAATTTTCCTCGATTTCTATGGTTTCTTGGACAGACTGTATAAGAGTAGCATTTGGATCATCTGCAATCCACAATTGGTTTGGATCTCCAACTAAACTTTCTGGATTTCCTTGGTCGACTTCATTTTTTTCAAAACGAGGTGCCATTCCTTTATTCTGACGATTTCTTGCTACAAGTGCCCCGAATCCCCCCATAGATGGAACTGGCTTTGGATTAATTTGGAAGTCACTCGTTGGCATTTCTAGACTATCTAAATTTAAATCGAATCCATTGTCAAAAACCTCTTTTGCGTTATCAGGTTCGTTTGAATAAATCTCTTCTTCTATATCTTCAACTTCTTTGAATTCAGGGGTTTCAAGTGATTCAACATACTTAATCTTGCGAGGGTTTGCTCTTTCCTCATCAACGATAGCCCTCAGAAGGCGCATTACCTTATACGGAGACCCATTTGTCTTTTCCATTACATATTCAACCGCCTCATCAGGCATTTCCCATCCCAATTTTGAAGCAGTTGCGATTCTTGATTCACACAATTTTTTGACATCATGGTGCTCCATAGGCAATATAATATCATCATGGTCAAACCTATCTACTAAAGTTGTAGGCCACTGGGCTCTTTGTTCTGTTGAGAGTGATATTACAACTACTGCGTTTAGGCGCTCTATTGGAGATATTAAATTTGATATAACCTGAGATAGTTGCCCCCCATCAACATTTGGGAAGTCTAGAGAAATTAGCGGTATTGGCCCTTCTAGATTTTCAGTAAAAGATACTAATCTAGATGCTATTTCTTGAGTGCTGGAAGGAACATCAAATCCTATTAAAGAAACAAATAATTCGTTAAGGATGCTGTGTGAGTGATTTTCTGTTGGAAACATGTCGAGATGAACACTCTTTGTAGTCTCGGAAGACAAGCATCTCATAAGTGACGAGCGCCCAGAGCCTCTCTCTCCAATAAGCAATATCAACCTTGGAGTTCTATTCCTCAAGAATCTTGCCCACCTCGCACTTATCTGATCTCTTGCAACAAGAAGTTTTGATTGTCCTGGTTCAAGCGGTCGAGCTTTGAATGGATTCTCCCTCAATGCAGGTAAACCCAAAACAGGGAATTCTTCTGTCATAATCACATCTAATTTTAGAGACTATATGATGTTTCACTAAAGTGAAGCGCTTTTGAGACCTGTTAAGACGCGTAAATTGTTATACGAAGCATCTGATTTGTATTTAATTAACGTTTAGTTAACATATAATTAACGCGTTAGTTATTACGTTAAATCGTCGGTTCATTCATCAACAAGCATCCCTTGGGAGTTAACAGAGGAAGCATAATGCCAGTTGACGATAGTAGACTTCCAGGGTTCTACAAACTATCTGTTGAAGATAGACGTGCTAAGGTTGCGGAATTATCTAATTTATCACAAGATGAAATCTCAGCATTATCAAAAACGGGTGAACTTGACGAGCTTGCTGCTGACAGGATGATCGAGAATGTAATCGGGACAATGTCTCTTCCTGTCGGTGTAGCAACTAACTTTGTTATAGATGGGAAGCCATACCTAATACCATTCTGTGTAGAAGAATCGAGCATAATTGCAGCAGCGAGTAATATGGCTAAAAGGTGTCTAAAAAATGGAGGATTTAGAACTTCAAGCGATGATTCAATTATGATTGCCCAAGTTCAAGTCTTACATTTAGAAGATACCGACATCGCACGAGAAGCAATCTTGACAGCAAAATACGAACTGATGAAGATGTGTAACTCCCTACCATCCACAATGATAAGATTAGGTGGAGGATGTAAAGATATTGAAGTAAGGGAGATAGATAGTGACTCTGGTAAGATGTTAGTTATACACCTTCTTGTAGATACTAAAGATGCCATGGGTGCAAATGCTGTGAATACTATGGCCGAGTTGATTACAGATAAAGTCGAAGAAATTACCAATGGAAAGGTCCACCTCAGAATTTTATCAAATCTGGCGTCAAAAAGACTCGCAAGAGTCGAAGCCATTTTTTCTCCTGAGGAATTATCTGATGATGGATCCAGAGAAGACGGTAGCAAGATAATATCAGCAATTTTGGATGCACATCACTTTGCCATGTCTGATCCATACAGAGCCACTACGCATAATAAAGGCGTCATGAATGCAATAAGCGCAGTAGCACTGGCCTGTGGACAGGACTGGAGAGCGATAGAGGCAGGCTGCCATGCTTGGGCTGCGGTCGATAATGACCAGTATTCATCCATGACTAAGTGGCACAAAGATAGTGATGGAAACTTAGTCGGTAGAATAGAAACGCCAATGGCTGTTGGAATAGTTGGAGGAGCATCTAAAGTGCATCCCGTTGCAAAAGCCAACCTATCAATATTAGGCGTTGAGTCAGCAAAGGAATTGGCTGGAGTAATTGCAGCCGCTGGGTTAGCGCAAAATCTAGGCGCCATGCGTGCTTTAGCTACAAGTGGAATACAAGCAGGTCACATGAAACTGCATGCCAGAAATATGGCAGTAAGCGCAGGAGCAATTGGAGAAGAAATTGAGATAGTCGCTGGAATTGTAAACTCGCAAAAGGGACCTGTAACACAACAACTGGTAAAAGAGACGCTTGAAAGTTTACGCAAGGCTTGATTACTCTGATTCAGTAACCCCTAGAGTGGTTTGGACGCTTCCATCATCTTCAACCTCATCTCTAAGGGCTAATTTCCCTTCCATGCCATCAAGAAGGCCAGAAGAGTCAACCATTTCTCTAAACCACGCCTTTACTTTCTTCCTATCGGTGTGAGGACATCCAAACATTTCAGAAAATCTTCGAGTTGTTGTTAACCTTCTTGTATTTCCATCTCTCCTCCGCCCCACTAGACCTGCTTGCGCTAGTTCTCTGATGTGATCGTAAGCTTTCTGACCTAGTAATTCTACCAAACGCGATTGAGGCATTGGTTGATGATATGCTATCAAAGCTGCGGCCTTTAACAACTTAGGAGGTAGGTCAGATTTGGTTTCCTTTGGTAAATGTTCAGCAATCTTAGGTTTTACCTCCATGGCCCATTTTTTACCTATCATAACAACCTGCAGGCCCCCGCCTCTCCTTCTTTTGAAAGTTGATTGAAGGTTTGTGAGAGATTCTGTAATTTCTTCTTCGTCATAACCTAAGTTTTCAGATAATTCTTCAACACCGAGTGACCTTCCAGCGCTAAAGAGGGTGGCTTCGAGTAATGTTTCAATGGGAATTTCTGTTATGCAAATACCTCCTTACTCCACTAACCAATCTTCAGGATTATTCGATAAGGCAGCCTTAGCTAGCCTCTCTTTTTCTTCACGTTCCAATCTTTCTTTCTCAGCAGCAAGTCTGGCTCTTTCTGCAAGCTTTGCTGCATGCCGCATTGATTCTGTCTCATCTTCACTAATTGACTTGGAATCACTCTGAATCATTTTTTCAGCTAAAACAGTAACTTCGTCAAATGTAGTTGCGTCAGGCCACCTGTCTTCAAGCATTATTGGGTCATCAGGCCCATCTTGGCTAATCCACGCATAACCACGGTGAGTCAGAAATAAACCTGCGACGAATGATGTTATTTTCGATTCAACCTCGTAGCCCTCTGGAATCTCTCCGAAGGTTTCTATCAAAATTTTAGACAATTTCTTTGTCACATCTTTAACGGGAACCTTAGATTGTCCTTGTATGGAAATGACATTTCTCATTGCAGTCCAGCATCTTCTAATGTCCCCTTCCATATCCTCCTTATGCATTCTAGAACCAACGTTGTCTAACATATTTTTTAGTTCAACTGCATGAGCCTTTCTATAGTCATCTTTTGCCTTTAAAATCTCAGCCTCATCACACGCATCCTTTAGAGCCGAAAGCAACTCTCCGAGAGTGGATGGGCGCCCTTCCTCTCTCCTTAGGCGCTCATCGAAAAACGAAGGCAGCAAATTATCTGCATCGCCTTCCAATACTGTTGTGGTAAAAATGAATTCATTATCATCATATTCAGATTCCCAACCAAAGTCAAAGAAATCATCATCGTCCTCTATATCCATTGCTATTACTCGATCAAACAAACTTGAGGCCTGCTGAGTGAGAACCTCCCAGGACATGCGTATCAACCTACCACAAGCTGGTAGATCTAAACCCGATGCCTCCTTTCTAACCCGTTGAGTAAAGAGTTTCAAAAATGCTGAGAGATCTATGTTCCAAGGATCCATACCCTCTTCTCGAATTAAGGATAGAACAAGGGCAACAGACCTGTCAAACGGATCGGATAAAACCTGATGTTCTGCACTCTCTTCTTGTGCGATTCTAAGAATCCTATCTGCATACCTCTCGGCCTCACTGACATCTTCATCTTGACTGACTAATTGGTCAAGAATGTCTTGTCGCAAAAACCAGCCATCTAGAACTGATTGTTGCATTCTCAAGCCTCCGAATCCGCCTCGATATCTGATTCAACCTCTTTTTCAACGCCTTCAGTAGCTAGAAACTCACTTACAATCTCTCTTCTCTGATTAATATCTTCAGTAAGTTCTCCAGCCCTATCTGCTAGGGCTGTGAAACCATCACTAGAATCTGGACTTTCATCAGGAATATGACTTAACAGACCTCCGAGGCTTTTTGGAGCAGGCAATGGGTCAGGAACCTCGGGCATGTTTTCTGCTATTGCCTTGGCTTCTTCAATCCTCGAATGGTTCTTATCAGACGCTTGTGAAGCCTCTTTCTCTGCCTCGGCTCCAAGCTTGATTGCTCTATCTCTATCGAAATCAACTATTCTTCTCGAACAACCATCTCCACCATGAGTGATTCCTATGTGGTGGTCTGCAAGTTCAAGAGAGACCTTGCGAAGTGTCACCATTATGAACTGCGCTGCTTCACTTCGGTTTCTACATTCGGTTGCGATTAGTTTAGAGTTTGGAACATCCAGGTTCTGGTCTACCTCATCAAAGTAATAGAAAGGACTGGGATCGTGATCTTGGATTGCAAATATCAAGGATAAAGAAGCCATGGATTTTTCTCCTCCTGAAAGCCCTTGCAACCTAGATTTGTTTGACTTGCCACGAGGCTGTGCCCACATGTCGAGACCGCCTTTGAATGGTTCCTCAGGATTCTCAAGGAACAATTCCCCTCTACCACCATTCGATAGTCTATTGTAAACTACCTTGAAGTTCTTATTCACTTCTTTTAATGTGGAAAGTAGCCTTGTTTTTCTCTGAGATTCAAGTTTATCTGTTATGTCGAGTAATTTCTTCCTCCTTTCCTGAAGGATTTTGAAATCACCTTTCATCTCGTCTAATCTAGATTTACAAGCGTCATATTGTTCTATTGCAAGCATGTTGAAATCTCCAAACTTGTCTAATTTTCTTCTTAGACTATTGACTTCTTTTTCTGCGTCGCCAACATTTGGAATCATATCATTCAATGATGCAATCGGTATTTCCTCAAGTTCCATCTCAACAAGCAAATCTGCCAATGCCTTCTCTTTGACCGCAAGGGCATGAGTAATTTCATTTGCCAATGACTTAGAGTTTATTGCATTGCTAGCCATCTGGTTTGCTTCCGCTCTAACTTGGGCTCTATCGTCTACTAATGACCGGCGATTTAATTCCAACTCCTCATGTTCGTCCAAAAGTTTAGAGCGCTCGGATTCTTTTTCTGAAAGAATCTTAGACTGTTCTTGAATTTTGTTTTTCCATGACTTTATCGACTGACTACGGCCAGCCATATTCGCTTGAATTTCATCAGCTCTTGATGTAAATGAATCAAGTCTTTCATTGAGTAATTCTTCTTTTTCTTTACCACTATCGAGCGTTACTTCAGCCTTGGTTGCAATTCCCTCAGCCTCGATTCTACGAGTCTGTGCTTCTAACAACTTCTGCTTGATTTCGTCTGGACTAGAATCTCTCAAGTCCTCTGCTGCCTTTTCCCTTTTTGCCTCCGCTTTGATAAGCGCTTCTTCAGCTTCTTCTAAAATTGACAACTTGTCTGAGTGTTCTGCTTCCAACTTTGCTAAGCGATTTTCAATTTCACTCGCTTTCTCTCTCGCTTTGTTTAGGGATTTTTGTGCCAAATCAAGTTCTGTCTTTAGTGACCCAGCTTTGAAAGAATTATCATCCTCAGCGAGCGAATTTATTTTGCCTCTTATCTCATTCTGTCTAGTTCTAGCCTCTCTTAGAGCTGATGCAACGGTTTGAGCCATCAATGATAGCCTGTCCACTTCTGTAACAAGTTTCTCTACCTCGCCTGCTCCGTGAATTTTTCCGCCAAATCCAGTTTTCATTTTCTGTCGACTACCTCCAATCATGGCGCCGCCGGATTCAGTAATCTCCCCACCTAGAGTGACTAATCTTACTCCACCCATCAACTTCCTAGCTGTGGAAATATTATCAACAACGAGCGTATTTCTTAGAGCGTATGCTACCGCCGCAGAGATTCTTGGGTCATATTCGAGCAATTCGTGAGCAAAACCAAGAACTCCGGGTTTGTTGACCGACATCGCTGCCTTTCCCGAAGCCCGATTCGCTTGCATTTTGTTCAATGGCAGGAATGTCGCCCTACCCAATTTCCTACTTTTTAGCAAGGCCATTGCCTGTGCGGCAATCTGGTCATTTTCAACTACTACTGAGTTCATTCCACCCCCAACAGCTGTTGCAAGCGCATCAGCATGATCGGGATTTTTTGGAGCACAAAGCTCGCTTATTGTTCCAATTATTCCCTTCAGCTCTCCACGATCTCTTGCAGCCATAACCGCTGCTGCCCCAGGAGCCATACCATTACTACCCGAGCGTTTGTCAAGTTCAGTTCTAGCTGATGATAGGCGTCTCTCAGCCTCCTGTAGTCTTCTATCAACAGCAGAAGACTCGTCAATAAGCCGTTTCTCTGCACCTTGTGCACTTCTTAATTCATCAGCCAATGAAGATAAATCATTTTGAGGATTTATATCACCTAATTCTTCCATTCGTAACTGGACATCGTCACAAGCAAGTCTAGCGTCATCTACATCCTCTTCTGCTCTAGATAACTGCTCTGCAACAATATCTGCCTCATTCGCAAGTTTTTCAACATCAATTCTTGAATTTTGTAAGGTCTCGCGTGAATCTTCAAATTCTTCATTAGCTTTGGTTAAAGCCCTCGACAAAGACGCATTAGCGTCACCGGAGCTCTCTAGTGAATCTCTGATTGATGACTCAATTGATTCGCACTCCTGATATGCTCTCTCAGATTCTGCCAGTGCTTCTTTAGCTGATACTAAGTTTTGGATATGGATATCTAAATCTTCTTTGGCAGATTTTATTTCATCTTCCAAACCCATTAGAATTTCAGCATCTGTTGCATCTGCGGATTCTGAATCAGAGATGTGATCTTTGTTTAATGCAATAGATACCTGTAATGAATTAATCTCATCAATCAAACCGCCTTTATCTCCACCCATGGCTTCAGATATCTGCCTTTCCAAATCCCCAATCTTGTCATCTAAATCGAGCAATATCTTTTCGGAAGCTTTCACATTTTCTTCTAATTTAGAAGCTTCTGAAAGGAACCGTGCCTTCTCTTCAGCATGATGTTGTATCTCTGCTTTTGCTGACAGGTGCTTGGATTGCTGTAAAACTATATTTGCGGCGTCGTATTCTTCTTTTGTGGACTTGGCTTTTTCTGCTGTTACCTTTTCTTTCTCCAAGGTTTTCAATCTTGCTTTCTGCTCTTCCTCAACCAGTGAAATCCTATCGATAAAATCCTCGACTTGTGATTTTTGTTTTTCTGCTTTCCTAATCTCATCGTCATACGAGGTTACGCCAGCGACTGAATCAAGCACCCTCCTTCTCTCCATTGCAGTCATGCTTGAGAGTCTTGTAACATCGCCTTGGAGGACAATATTGTAACCGTCTGGCCTGGCATTGGCTTGACCTAATAATCTATGAAACGATTTTTGGTTGCTCTCTTCTCCGTTTAGAAGGTATGTAGAAACTGTATTATTTGATTTAGTTAGTCTAACCTCTCTAGTCATCCTCACTTCATCGCTATCAATGGGTAATCTCCTTCTGCCATTTGACAAAATAGGGTTTGCGAAAACTAAAGTCACCTTAGCATTTCTAGCAGGACGGTTTGATTTTCCACCATTGAATATTAAATCCTTTGAATTCTGTGCCCGCAATACTTTTGCAGATCTTGCACCAAGAACAAACTGAACCGCATCACCACAGTTGGATTTTCCAGAACCGTTTGGTCCGGTAATGGCAGTGAAACCTCGATCAAAAGGGATTGTCGCTTCACCTTTGAATGATTTGAAGTTTTCAACTTCAAGCGTTTTTAGATACATCCCTTTCCCTCAAATCAAAGCACTGCAACCTTGACGTTAATTCCCGAAGGAGACGGGGGGGGTTTTGAAGGTTACTCGTATTACTTACCTTAGACGCCCTTTACAGCACCATGTAAAATTAGCCGACGTATTACGATTATCTTACAATTCCTGTATTTGAACAACCGTTGCAACCCTCTCCGTTGCACAAATGACAAACTCTTCCCGCTGATAATTGAAAATCGTCTCTCAGTCCACCTTCAAAAACATCTTCATATTGGGTCAAACTTTGATCACTCCATAAATCTCCTATGGTTCGATATTTATTGGCTCCCTTCAGTTTTTTTGTCTTTGTTAAAGAACCCAAATTACCACCCCTCTTGTATGCAAGATCCAATTCTCTGTGATTATTTTCTCTTTTTTCTTCTTGGGTTCTGTCGGTTCTTTCAATTCTGTATTTAGGACCTCTTACAAGGAATATACCTGCAGCAAAGATTCCAATTTGAACTGCAATTGCGGGTGCTGGGAAGGGTAACAAAGTTGCCAAATCTTCTGATGAAGCCCCTGGTAATTTATCAAACCTGTCAGCCAGCGCCAATCCACACAAAATTAATCCCGATGTTACGGCCAATTTGCGAATTCTAACAGCCCATCGGCCCTTTCTTGGCCATCGCATGAATGTGGAAAGAAATATCACACAACCTTCAATGAGTAATAGTAAATCCGGGGCATCCCAAACACCCGTCGCAGTTACACAAGAGTTTAGGTTGCCAGCATCTATATCGGTTTGAATCTCTTCCTTATTGCAGCCCGGATCAGCTAAATTAGCTAAGATCAACTTTTGAGGGGGCTCAAGCCCCATCAATGCCCCGAATTCAACGTTAGCAACGGATATGGCAATCATGGCTAGGCCAATAACTGCCGCTAACTTTTTTATCAGGCCCATATACACACGGGACGCCAAAGAACACTTAGTTTCTATCGCAATTTTATATCAGTCAAATTTGAATGCTAGCGCATTGTGGGGTGGATATAACCATGGGCAAAGTTATCGTTGTAGGTAGCGGAATTGCTGGCCTTTTCGCTGCGTTGAAATTAGAGGCTGCAGGCCATGAGGTCGTAGTAATTACAAAACAAAGACCCGAAGACTCCTCAACGAATTGGGCACAAGGAGGCATTGCAGGTATATTGGATAAAACCGATGGAGAGGCCATGCAATCACACATTGATGACACACTCAAATGCGGAGATGGACTCTGTGATCCAGATATAGTCAGATGCGTTGTAGAAGAGGCTGGAGACAGAATAAGAGATTTACTCAGTATAGGTGTAGATTTTGAAAAGGAGGGTGATGATTTCCATCTTGTAAAGGAAGGTGGACATTCTGCTAGACGAATATTACATGCTAAAGATGCAACAGGCGCTGAAATTGAGAGAGCTCTAAACGAAGCAGTATCAACTAGTGAGAATATATCGATGAAATCACATACACTAGGAGTGGATTTAATTCAAAAAGAGCATGGTTCTCCAGAAAAAGGCATCAAAGGGATTTGGTGCCTTTGCCTTGATTCTGGAGACATGATAGCATTACCTGCAGATGGAGTCCTAATCGCTACCGGAGGTTGTGGTCAGTTGTGGGAGCGAACTACGAACCCTCCCGTCTCAACAGGCGATGGCCTTGCAATGGCTATTAGAGCCGGAGCATCAAGTAAAAACATGGCATTCTTCCAATTCCACCCTACCGCTTTAATGGCTGGAAATACGACGCCCTTTCTGATAACAGAAGCATTGAGGGGAGAAGGGGGAGTTCTATTAGATGATGAAGGGCTATTTTACTATAGAACAAATAACAAAAAACCGGACAAATACTCTTTTACACTAGAATTTTCTGAAATGGGGAGCCTAGCGACTAGAGATATTGTTGCTCGTGCTTGTGACCAAAAAATGAAGATAAGTGGGGCTGACAATGTATGGCTGGTTACCGACCATCTCGATAGAGAAAAGTTGCAAGATCACTTCCCTACTATCGAATCTAGATTAAATGAATATAATCTAACTCTTGGGCAAGATCCAATACCAGTTGCGCCTGCTGCACATTACATGGTCGGAGGCTTATTTGTTGATATTGATGGGAGAGTGCTTTTGGAAAATGGGAATCCAATGCCCGGTTTATATGGAATAGGTGAAGTAGCGTGTACCGGAATGCATGGTGCAAACAGATTAGCATCAAACAGTTTACTAGAGGCTATTGTTTTTGCAGACCGTGCATCGAAGCATTTCATTAGCAATCCTCCGGATTCGGATTATCATGTTCCAAAGTGGAGAGCTGACGGGACCGAGCCACTCAATGAACATGCACCATTGGTAAGAGACATTGAAACACTCAGAAAAACTATGACAGATGATGTTGGGATTGTTAGGACCTTTGAAAGATTAGACAGGGCAAAAAGAATGCTAGAGTTATTAGAAACTGAGGTCGAGTTAATCTGGAGAAGAAGCATCCCGACAAGAGAATTGATAGAGTTGAGAAATTTAGTAGAAGTTGCAAAACAGATAACCATTGATGCAATGTCGAGAAATGAGAACCGTGGACTACACTACAACAAGGATCTTATCTGAGTGATTTTATTTGTGCTAATAGCATAGAATTTAGGGGAGACTCTACACCTAGCTGCTCTGCTCTCTCTACAACCTGACCACAAAGAGCATCGATCTCTGTCTCTCTACCTTCCTTTACATCAACCAACATAGAGCAGGTATTTTCTGATGTATTTTTCAATACTAATTGTAGATTTTCAACTAACTCAATATCACTTGGAATATCAATTCCCAACAATCTTGCTACCCTAGCACCTTCTAGCATTGTTGATTCCGCTTGGGATAGGAGGGGTTCTTTTAACAGCATTCCATTCTTAACCCCACAAATTGCAGCGATTGGATTTATAGCGATGTTTATCAATAATTTATTCCATAAGATTGTCGAGACGTTTTCATTAAATGACGCATTTAATGTTTTTAGTGGATTCAAAAATTCTGAAGCCTTCGGACCCCCAATGACCAAACCACCTTTGCCAACCCATTCGATTGTCCCAGGCGAGATTCTTTTTACGGCATTTGTTGTTACTCCAACTGCGTAATTTTCATGTTTATGCTTTTGAATAATTTCACGGTTTCCAAGCCCATTTTGTAATGACAGAACTGGGCCGTTGCTAAGTTTAGTAGCAATTTTTGCTAAGTTTTCCGTATCCTTTGATTTGCTTGTTATTATAACTAAATCAGCGCATTTTTCTAGAGAATCATGTATCCCTACCTCATCCAAGCTTACTGTCCACTCCTCAGGCAGGATTTTTTTATTCCAGACACCCGTAACCGTAAGACCATGAACTGTCAGAAAAGCACCGTGATCTCCTCTTGCGTGGACGTGAACTTCATGACCTGAGTCAATTAATTTGGCTGCGACTAAACATCCTATCGCCCCAGCACCAAGCACCGCAATTCGCATGTTCAGACCTCATGATTAACTAAGTGCAAAATTACTTTGCCTTCATCATCTAATTCGAGCCATGAAAACGATATCCCAGTTTCAGGAGGTGCAACTGGGATTTCTGTTACTTGTCCCCCGGTTATTGTAATATCATTGGAAACATTCCATTGTTTACCATTTCCATCGAATTCGATGTTTAATTCAACGTCTGAGTCACTAGGGTTTTCGAATATCAGGGTTCCGTTTTGTATTTCGACTGTGCCAATCCAGTGTTGTGTTCTGTGTCCTGAGGAGTTTAATATCAAACTTGGTCCTTCTTTTACTAAGTATAATTTTGGCCTATTGACCTCTTCACAGTCGGTGATAGTAGAACCTGACGGGACAAGTAAGCGTGTTTTGTTTTGAGTTACGCTTGGGTCGTTGCGTGCTTTGTGGACTATGGACATGTTCCATTTGGACTCCCCCTCTTCCGTCCCTGGGGAGTCAAAATCTGGTTCATTCATGATCTCAAGACAATTATCTTTATCGTAATTATATGCCAACACCGAATTGCTAAACATTAACTCATTTGAATCTAAAATGACACCTCCACTAGGTATTGCAACAAATCTGTTTTGAGTTATTCCGGTATTGAAGGTTTCATTATTTATTGAGAACTGATACTCTGAAAGATAATACATATTGTCGCCAGATAGTGCATTTAGGCAAATTTCAGGATTATTAATTTCAACAGAAACGGTCCCATTTGCGTCAATGTCATCCCAATAAGTATTCTCAGGAGCTGCTGATAGATTTAACTTAGAGTCTGGAACATCATTAAGTTCAATGCAAGATTTCGGGTCATCCAAATCATCATTGAATTTCCAATTTCCCAATGGATAGAAATCAGTATCTGGGCGTACTGAATTTTTGATGATTTCCTGTTCTGTATTAATCTCTACATTCCATAGTAAATCAAAGGTGGATGGATTCCAAGAAGAGGTCCATTGGAAATTAAACTCGAGTTCTATTGTCTCCTTCGGGTTTATCTCTCCGGAACATGAGTTATTTAATCGACTCCCCTTATCACATTCTATGCTATTATAATCGAGTGAATAATCATCAGAATTGAAATCAACGGCAGTAACTTTCCATACCTGCACAATAAGTGAAGGGTTACTCACTTTTACGGTTTGGTTGAACCACCCCTCTTCTATAACCAGCGATTCATCACCAATTTCGTATGTAATTTCATCTTTCCAATTATCATCCTCATAGAACGGTATTTGAGCGGGCAAAGCAGCGAGAAAAGCAACGAAAAGGATAACTCCCAGTCTGAAGTGATCCTTCTCTGGTAGTCCCTTAAAGTCATCTAAAACTATTGGTAGTCTGGGATCCCCTCCCCTTGAAATTAACAGAGAACCACACAATGCAATAACTAATACCCAAATACTCCATTGCGAGAATGCTCCATACAAGAATGCGAATAGAAGAATTACTAAGAGTAACATAACTTGAGTAGACCCAGATCTAGCCTCCGGGATGCCCATTCTTGCTATTAACACCCTACCGCCAGGAAATGTTGGTATTGGTAGAAGTGATACCCATCCAACGAATGTTAGAGTCATTCCAACTCGAGTGAAAGGGTGTGCCCAACTTGTCTTGAGTATCAACCCAACCTCATTTTCTAAACTCAAACCGATTAGTTGGATAATGAGTGGTAATTCTAAGGCTAAGGGCGCCGCTGTTATCGAAACTACGTCAGGTGTCAGGTATATTCCACACAAACTCAGGAATATACCCGCTATAATCAGGACTAGTGGGGCTGATATGGCCGCATTTCCTAATGCTGACCTGTCTGGCCATAGTCTAGCATCACTTCTTGGCAAGGAGGCAAATCCAACCATTCCGAAGGGCCACCAAACCAGTGCTGGACCAGGTATTGGAAATAAATGGGGTAAGTGAACACCTCTCTTTTTTGCAACAAACTTTTGAACTAATGATGCAATTATGAGACAAGAAAATATTGGAACAGTATAACCAACGAAAGCGTCGAATGTGGCATTTTTGACAAACCAGCCACCTTCCGGACGAGCTGAAGACATCCATTTTTCTCCAGCAAATACAGTAGTTAAGAGAGAAAAAGCCCACATTGCCACCACAAATCTTGGCGATGGCCACTGCATTTTTGGATCACTTATCAATTGTAAAATCCATGGATCATCAGGATAAAGTCGTGCATTATATCCTAATTTACTAAGATGTGAATTGATATCGATAAGGACCTCATGCATATCTTCATTTTCCTTCTCAGATACGAGATATGTTGGGCTCCTGCCACCAACATCCTCCAATACGTGGCAATAACGAGATAAAATGCGTTGAAGCGTTTCTCGTTTTGTCCACGCTGCTTTGTGGACTGGAATGACATCTTCGTCTGGCATTTAGTAACCCTCTCGGTGTTTTTTCGGGTGTGACCAACCTCAATGAATGAATTGGTCGCGTGTTACTTATTCTTGAACCGCTTAAGACGGAATGTTTCTTCCCTTTCCATCTCTTCTAGTCTCAATTGGATGAACACCCTCGCTTCTTCCAGTTCCGGTATGACTTTGAATTCAAGAGCATTTACTCTTCTTTTAGTAGCCTCTATTTCCGATAATAATCGCTTAAGGGTAGCTTCCATCTCAGCCGCCTTAACCATTCGCTCAATCAGACTACCGAAGGAATCTGCGGCTTCGTCGATATACGGAGAGGACCCGGTGAATCCAATAGCCCTATCACCAAATTCTTGCTTGAGATTAGTACCTGAAACAGAAGGGACAACAACACCCATTATGTTTCTTCTTTCTACCTCGACTTCAGGAGATGATGAATTAGCAATAGCTGCCGACCTAACTTTCAATCCACCTTCAATAGCGTTAGCTAAGTCGATTCTCGATTTGGCCAATACATAGGATTCTGTCATCTCTTTCTTTGCTTTGATCATGTCAGAAAGCAAGGTTCGGAATTCATGGAATAGACCATCGCGCTTCATCTTGAGTAGTTTGTACCCGTTTTTTGTCTGCTTTATTCTACGTTTTAGGTTGATTAATTCGCTTCGGGTTGGTTTGATATCCAGAGCCATTTCGTTTCCCCCCTAATCGATAAAGTGTCTAATTACGGTTATCTGGATGGTATTTCTCGATCCATTTTTGGTCCAAACGAACTAGATATTTTGTATCAATTTCAGACATTAAAGTCCAGCACAAATCAAGCGTTTCATCTATAGAGCGGTCTTCGTCTCGTGATTGTCTAAGGAATTTATCCTCGAAGACACCAGAGAAATCGAGTAATTGCTTATCACGCTCGTTGAGAGCATCTTCACCAACAATAGCTACCAGACCTCTCAATTCTCTTCCTTGAGCATATGCTGCATACATCTGATCTGATACTGACTTGTGATCTTCTCTGGTAGTATCTGATCCAATACATGAACCCATTAGACGCGAAAGAGATGGTAATACGTTAATCGGAGGATAAATACCAGCTTGATGCAACTCTCTTGAAATAACAATTTGCCCCTCAGTAATATAACCTGAAAGGTCAGGAATTGGATGCGTAATATCATCACCAGGCATTGTTAAGATAGGGAATTGAGTAATACTTCCCTTCTTCCCTTTCACAATTCCTGCTCTTTCGTATAGCATAGCCAAATCGGTATACATGTATCCTGGATAACCACGACGACCCGGAACCTCTTCTCTTGCTGCTCCAATCTGACGCAGCGCATCACAATAGTTTGTCATGTCTGTGTAGATAACAAGAACGTGGTAATCTTTCTCAAACGCTAGATACTCAGCCGCTGTTAGTGCAAGCCTTGGGGTAATAATTCGCTCTACAGCAGGGTCATCAGCAAGGTTTACGAACAAAACAGCGTTTTCAAGAGCGCCTGTTCTCTCAAGATCACTTCTGAAGAAATTAAATTCTTCAGCAGTAATACCCATTGCGCAGAAAACAACAATAAATTCCTCTTCAGAGTCCTTTAGTCTTGCCTGTCTAGCAATTTGAAGTGCGATATCGTTGTGTGGAAGACCAGATGCACTAAAAATAGGCAACTTTTGTCCTCTAACCAAGGTCGTACAACAGTCGATTGCACTGATTCCTGTTTGAATAAAGTCGTGTGGACTTTGTCTTGAATACGGGTTGATAGCTGCACCGATAATATCTGCATTTTCTTCAGCAACGATATCTGGACCACCATCACGTGGACGTCCAGCGCCATCCAAAATTCTTCCAATTAAGTCATCAGATACTGGTAATTTGAAAACGTCTCCCATGAATTTGACACCGGTGTTTAGGTCAACTCCTGCTGTTCCTTCGAAAACCTGCACAACTACGAGCTCATCAGAGGTATCAAGAACCTGTCCATTCTTTACTGAACCATCATTCAATCTTAATTGCACAATTTCTCCAAAAGCTACAGGCTCGGTTTTGTTCAAAAAGACCAGAGGTCCCTTTACATCAGTAATAGTTCGATATTCCTTTCCAGACATTTCTATTCCTCCTAGTTCTCCTCAACCGCATCAGCGATTTCTTTATTCATTCTTTCAACCAACTCATCGATGTCATCTTTGTAGGTTGCCTCAAAGCGACCACGCATCAAATCCGTTCTCGCTGAAACGTTTACAACATCCTGAAGTTCTGCACCTGCAGCCATTGCGCTCTTAGCAGATTCTTGGAAGGTTAGGATTGCTTTCGCCATCTTGTAGTGAAGGTCAACTGAACAGAAGGCATCCACTTCGTGGAATCCATTTTGTTGTAGGAAATACTCACGAATCATACGTGCTACTTCCAACGTCAGTTGCTGGTCGACCGGCAACGCATCGGAACCGACTAACTGAACAATCTCTTGTAATTCTGCCTCTACCTGTAATAGACCACTAATCGAAGTTCTAATTTCAGGATAATCTTGTGCGATGTGATCGCGGAACCACTGATCCAGCGAAGGCGGATAGAGGCTGTATGACCCTAGCCAGTTGATAGCAGGGAAATGCCTCTGTCTTGCTAGACCTGCATCAAGTCCCCAAAATACCTTTACAATTCGCAATGTTCCTTGGGAAACCGGTTCAGATATGTCACCGCCGGGAGGAGACACAGCACCGATTACAGTTACTGATCCGTCATCTCCATTCAGTGTTTGAACACGACCTGCTCGCTCATAGAATTCTGCAATTCTACTTGAGAGGTAAGCAGGATAACCTTCCTCACCAGGCATTTCTTCAAGTCGTGAAGAAATTTCACGCATTGCCTCTGCCCATCGACTGGTTGAATCCGCCATCAATGCTACATCATATCCCATGTCTCTGAAGTATTCTGCAATTGTAATTCCAGTGTACACCGATGCTTCACGAGCTGCTACCGGCATGTTGGATGTATTAGCAATCATAACTGTCCTGTTCATCAGGGGCTTTCCTGTGTTTGGATCAATAAGATGGGGGAATTCGTCTAACACTTCTGTCATTTCGTTTCCTCGCTCACCACATCCAATGTAGACAACAATCTGAGCATCGGAATACTTTGCTAAGGATTGCTGCGTAACAGTTTTCCCGGAACCGAATGGACCGGGAATACCTGCTGCACCGCCCTTAGCGAGAGGGAACAAGAAATCAAGGATTCTCATTCCGGTAATTAGTGGTGTATCTGGAGCGTATTTCTGCTGGTATGGACGAGGTGTTCTTACCGGCCATTTTTGCATCATCTGCATTGTAGTCCCGTCTTCTAATACACAAACATCCTCTGTTACGTTGAAATCTCCAGTTGAGATTGATTTTACAACTCCACTCTTACCCGGTGGAACCATGATTTTGTGGACAATGGTCTCTGTTTCCTGGACCGTTCCAATGACCTGTCCGCTGACCACTTCGTCTCCTTTTGATACGGTTGCCTCAAATTTCCATTTCTTCTCCATGTCAAATCCATCTGCATCAACACCTCTTGTGATGAATACACCCATCACTTCCTCTAAGGTTGCTAATGGTCGCTGAATACCGTCATAAATTTGGGTCAGCAAACCTGGTCCTAGCGCGACAGATAAGGTCTCACGGGTGTTTAGAACTGGTTCGCCCGGGCGAATTCCGCTGGTATCTTCGTAAACTTGAATTACAGCCTTATCGCCGTGTAGTTCGATAACCTCTCCCATCAGACCTTCATGTCCTACACGAACCACATCATACATTCCCGCTTCCATTCCAGTAGCTGTTACAACAGGCCCTGATATTCGGTAAATTACTCCTTCATTGCTCATTTCCTCTTCCTCCTTGGGTTTGGTTGGAATCACTTCCACAAATCAACTCCTATTGCCTTGCGAATTGTTTCGCGAAGGGTTGTGTCCTCTTCAGTACCAATACCTAGGACTGTCGGGGTAACACTTTCTGATAATCTCTCTTTGAGACGCTCAGGTAAGGAAGCCAGCATTGCGGAGTCGACGACCACAATACCCACGCCCTTTGTTGTAAGTAAATCCCTGAATACCTTGGAGGTGTCTTCCTCTCCTTCAGGGTTGTATAGAGTGCTGATTCCTGCCAACTGGAATCCTAGAGTGAATTCCGGACTGCCTACAACTGCAATTTCCATAATATCACCCTATAATACGTGTGCCTCCAGCACATCGGTTGTTAATCCTGCCATTTTTCCTCTTACAATGAAGCGTAAATCTTCAACCTCTTGAACTTTTGATGACACATAATGTATAATCGGCAAGGCTGAAATTGGATGGAGGTAACTCATCCGCTGCATTTGAGTTGTTTCTCGGGTTTTTAACCAAGTAATGGCTGGATCTAATGTTCTTTTTTCATCAGATTCAATCAGTAGGTTTTGGAAACCTTCAGAGTCAAATTTACTAGATAACCTAAGCACATCTAACAAACCATCCCTGCTATTACTAGCTTGGGAAAAACTCCTTTCTGATATTAGACGCCCACCTGGAATGAGCGCATCTGTGATTTCCTCGCTGGACAGGCCAAAGGCTTGTCCCTCGAGTATGTTGATAATGTTGCGATGATCGATTTCAGCGCAGAGGTGGTTTTTCAGAATGCGTATTTCTGGAGAACTCCCTTTTAGCATACTTAGAGACCGCTTGAAGTAGTGCCTATCAAGAGCATCTTCGTATTTCTGCAATCCTTCTTCTTCTCCTACTGCTAGCATAGCCTTCCCAAACGGAAGCCTACGCATTTGCTCCACTGCTTCGCGTATTGTGTTCGATTCTTCTATAATCTTTAACCAAGGAGTGTTGATTTCACTCTCCTCAGGCAGAATGGAGTGCGAGACTTTCTTGACATCTACTTCGTTGTCAACAGCACGCATTACCACTTTTGCATTCTGATATTGGAATCTGTTAGTGTAGATTTCTACAATTCCTCTAACTTTACCATTACATAAATTTAGAATGTTGGACAATTCTTCTTGCAGATTGTGTGTCAATGCTGCCTCTACTAAATCTCCACCAGTGAAATGGCCTGCATACAAGTCAATTTCAGCTCTGTAACCATTGTCTGCGACTGCGACTGTTAGTTGGTCTGGAGATTGTTGGATCAACTGACGTAACCTTGTCCTATCCATTAAACTGGACCTACGTGACTTAGCACGTGCGGCTACATATGCAGTGTTATTTCCGAAGATTGCCATTTAATCGACTCCTTATCTCATCCAAATAGTGCCTCATTAACCGCTGCTCTCTGCTCTACCCATGCTTCTTCCAACAGTGTGTCGAATCTTAAGTCAAACGAGAGTGTTCCATCTTCGGCTTCTAGGATGAAGCCTCCCAATCCATCAACATCGTCCCCCATCGTGTAACTCTTTGCGGAGTCTGCTAGGGCAGACCTGTCGATTTTAGTAGGTCGCATTACCATTTTCGCTTTGCTAAGCGCTCCTGCTTTCTTAACAAGGCTCTTCAATAGGCTAGCACGGCCAGCAAGGCTTGCGTCTCCTAACTGAGCTCTTGCGCTTTCTAGAGTTGCGTCTAGTTCAGCACGGCGAGCGACAAGGATTTCTTTTTGATTGGCTTGACGAGCGGATGCGACCATTTCTCTTGCGATTTGATCTGCTTCCTTGCTCGCTTTTGTCGAGGCTTCTCCTTCAATGGATGCTGCACGACTTTTTGCCTCATCAACAATGGCTTTCGCTTCATCTTTGGCTGCCTTTATGGTAGCCTTAGCTTCCGCTTCTGCTGAGGCGGAAATATCCTTTGCGAGTTGTTCTAGCGTCATTTATTCACCTCCGGCTCCACACCGAGATTTCATCTCGGGGGCAGCCTTAACTGCTCATAGGAACAGTGGTAGGGCACCTAGAATAACGATAGATTCTGGCAAAGCTGTGAAAATCAGAGCAGGTCCGAACTTGGATCCGTCTTCAGCAAGCATACCGACAGCGGCGCTACCAATACTAGCTTGCGAAACTCCAGCACCAATTGCTGCTAGACCCAATGCAATTCCTGCGCCCATATACTTACCCCAATCATCGTACTCGCCAGCGTCAGTGGTGTTAACCGCAAGAACGCTTTGTGCAATCATTGTGATGCTCATGAGAACAAGCAATAGTCTCAGGCTCAATTTCATACTTTTTTTCTTCATATTTTTACCTCCTGTTTGTCCATTTGGACTATGATGTGTGACCCTCCACATGAAGGGGACGGCCTCCAATTGGTGAGAACGCCTCACCGGAGCCATCGTAAAACTTGCCCATCCACTCAACGAAGTGTAGACGGATAGCGTGAATACTTGGGGACAACAGACCGAGCGCAAGTGCGAAAACTTGAACACCAATCCAAAGGAAGAAGAAAAGAATTGCAGAGAAAATTTCGCCTGATGAAATTGCATCAGCCATGCTGTGGAATCCCATCTCATTACCAATTTCTGCGATTTTTACACCCGCCACTCCTACTGCCATTATTCGCAGATAAGATAGCGTGTTTGCAAGAAGGCCAAATGTTTCGATTGGTCCCATTATTATACCACCTAGCCAACCGAAATTTTCGTAGACCGCAAGACCATATATCAAACACAAAACGCCAACAATGACCATTATCGACCAAGATGATGCTTCAAATGTTCCATATGAGTCGTCGGTCAGGAAGCGTAGAATGTGTGCTGAGCCACCAATTAGAATGAGCAACCAAGAACCTTTCTCGAAGAATGCAGCCACAATTCCGTGTGCTTTGAACACATTGTAGAAACCAATTAAGAAGCCGAAAAGAAGATGTGCACATCCTAGGTAAATAGATAGCAAGATATAATCTTGTAAGGCACCAGCTGCTCTGTGGAATGGCAGATAAGTATGAGTCAATCCAAATAAATCACCAAATATTGATTTCGGTATTATATACTTTGTAGAATAATACATCGGTTCATACAACCAGACGAAAGCATCCCATTTTTCAATAACGAAACCAAATGCTTCAGCTGTCAAAACACCAACAAT
Source organism: Euryarchaeota archaeon UBA53 (assembly GCA_002507425.1). Lineage (GTDB taxonomy): Archaea > Thermoplasmatota > Poseidoniia > Poseidoniales > Poseidoniaceae > MGIIa-K1. The sequence goes on along the minus strand of DAZU01000067.1, from coordinate 30,764 downwards.
GAATGTTGCAATTCCCATGTTCATTAAGATTCTAGATGCTACCTTACCCATTGGGTCGTGGCCTATTTTTGATTTTATCAACAGAGCCAGTAACATAATCATTAGACCATACCCTGCATCGCCTAATATTAAGCCGTAGAAAATAGGGAAGGTAAATGCAATCATACTAGTTGGATCAAATGAACCATATTTTGGTCTGCCAACTAAATTTGTAAGGGCTGATGCGTGCCTTGTTGCTCCGATTGTGTCATACTCAATAGGTGGGAACTCTGTACTGTGATGATCATGGTCGTCATGACCATGTCCGTGGTCTTCAGTAAACTGTTCAATTTTAATGTGCGAGGAAAATTTAGAAAGAACGCTCCTGGTTTTGTCGGCCTCTTCACTCGGAAGCCAGGCTTCTAATGCGTAAGCGTGGGCACTAGTTGCACACAAAGTGTGTCCTGTTAGTATGTCTGATTCCCGTTCGAGATGCTCCTCAACCGCCAATAGTATTCGTCCATTTTTACTAGCCCAAGACTCGATTATTTCATCGAATTCAATTATTGAATCCTCGTGTTTCTTGAGATTTGCAATTGCATCAGATAAAAGATCACTTGGCTTTCCTTCTCCCGTTGGAATTTGAACAGATTTCGCACCCAGTTCTCCAAATGCCATTTGGACTTCAGCAGCATCTTTACCCTGACAAGCTACTGCAATGACGTTCCCAGATACATGGAGTTCAACTCTATCAATCAATTCTGAAAATATTTTAGAAACTTTGCTAGCTTTGGCCGAAGTTCCCAAATAAACCTCAACAGATTTTACACCTGTCATAAGCTCGAGGGGTATATCTAATGCACTAATGGATGAAAGTATATCGATTCTTTCTTGCATTTTACTAATTTCTGTTTTAGCATTCGCCTTTTGAGTAATGGTGTTTAGAATAAAATCTAAATCCTCTGAAAAATTGTCATTGAGAGCATTTTGAACATTTTTCATTCCAATAGGGCCTTCTTTGTTTGAACATTTTATCGAAGTTGTAACTGACCTAACTTTGGCCAGCATGGTGGATATTTCGTCCGCATCAGGGTGTGGTGTTCCAACAGTTATGCCTTCAACCTCCTCTGAGTAGTGCTTGATATGAATGTGACCTAAGTCAGCACATTTTCTCAACAAGTTGTCCAAATTGTCGATAGACCCAGCCATTGTCAGTTTTGACATTTCAACCGAGCTGAACATGATTATTCCTCAGTTTGACATTAGGGAGTCTATGACTATCTTTACGGCTGCTTTTCGTCGATCACCTGCGGAATTCTGCACCTCTTCAACAGCCTTGGCTCCTTCTGCATGAACTGTGCTAGCTTCTTTACCCGCCTTTTCTCGTGCTGAGTCTAAAGTGGCTACCGTCGAACTAACTGAATCATCCTGCGCTTTTTGGATAAGTTCCAAGGCTTCTTTTCTTGCCTCAGATATTAATTTGGCTGCCTCCTCTTTGGACGCTGCAATTTTGGCGTCGGCGGATTCTTCAGCGTTTTTTATACTTTGAAGGACTTCTGGAAGACCCATGTATTCACCCCTAGGTATTCCTCCGAAATGCACCCGGTTGATAACCAATGTGGTCTGAAAAAATATCATTAAAATCTTGTTGTATTCTCAATAGGACCAAATTGTCAAAACCAAAATGCACAAGGGTAGGCTATGCCAGACCGCTCTGCAACCCAAGGATTCGACCCATCAGGCATTGATGAGGAGGCATGGACTGAGTTAGAGAGGCAACTCGAAGCAACAATTCCTGTTTATGATAAAGTCAACAAAATTATGACTCTTGGATTCGACAAGGGTATGAGGAAACATGTTAGAAGTCATGCTAAGCCTGGAATGAAAGTATTGGAAGTTGGATGTGGCCCAGGGTCTTTCGCAGTTGACCTAGAAGATGTCGATCTCACCTGTTTAGACCCTAGTGCAGAAATGTTGAAGGTATGTAAAAAAAGAGTTAACAAAGCAAGAAAATCTAGGGGAGAAAAACCAGCAGCATATGTTGAGGCAATAGCTGAAGAGATACCACTTCCAAGTGACACTTTTGACCGGGTATTCTGTTTATTTTCATTTAGAGACTTTAAAGACAAAAAACAAGGACTAACTGAAATTTTTAGAGTCCTGAAACCTGGAGGTCAGCTGGTAATTTGTGATGCTGGAAAGGCAAATTGGTTGCATGGACTTGTAGGCAGGTTGTATATGGGCACTTTTGTCCAATGGGTTGCAAGGATTGTGACAAGAAATCCTAATCACCCTTGGAAATGGTTAGCAAGAACTTACACGCATTACGGAACTCACTCTTATTACAAGAATGTTATGAAAGAGATAGGATATAACGACGTGAAAGCCAGACTATTATTCCCAGGAATGTCAAGCAGATTCAAAGCTAGAAAGCCAGAGTAAACAACTTAATTTTTTAAAGCCCAAAGTCCAAGGATATATGATGCCTCAAAATGTGTTTAAGATTCGCCGTTTTAGCAACGCATTTGTTTTGCAACAATGGGAGCAATAGGTGTCTGAATCTTTAGCATTGTTTGATTTCAAGCAGTTGATGTTAGAGAGTTTCACATCATGCAATACGCTCAACAGTCTCAGGTGTTATTCCCTCTTCCGGAGTTACTCTGTAAACCATTATCGAGAGATTTTCAGGAGCATTTCTAAATTTTGAAACAATCATGGAAGTCTCAAAGTCAGAACCAATTGTTCTAACTTTGAAGTCGCAAACCATATCTGCAATTGCAGCCATTTCCTGTTTGACAGCTGGTGTAATCGTGTCATTTGAGACTGTGATAAATAGAATACCTCGATTGAGTTGTGTATGTGCTTGCATCATACGCAACATAGCTACTACCCGTCCCGGATCTTCTCTCTGCATGAAGAAATCCAAAGAGTCGATAACAGCTCTGAAATATGGACCCATAGCCATAACCTCATTCGTCATTTCTGTTAAGAAATCCTGGGTATCATCATCCACAAATCTGGTTTGGGCAAGTCTTTGGATATCTGGTAATTTAAAGCCCTCCAATCGGTATCTACTGGCTAGTAGCTCTTTTTCTAAGACTCGAGCGTTATACTCTTCTCCAAGTGTTCTTACAGCAATATCTGTTGGCCAATTATATTTCTTGAAAACACGAGCAATTTCCAACTGTGACTCATCGGTAGAAATTAGGATTGTGTTGTCTGGTTCCTCGGCTGGAGACGTGAACTGTTTAGCAAAGAGCTCTGAACCGGATCCCACCTCTGTAAAACCTACCACCAAAAATCCTCTCGGCACTCCTCCATGCATAGCATTGTCAAATTTGGGAACACCAAAACTGCCAACACTTCCGAAGAAGTCCTCATCTTCGGAATCGAATTTTATTTGCTTGTTCATTTAAACCAACCCTTAGTGAATAACTACTTGTCCCCTATCGATAAGGTCAGTGCAATAGAGATCTAAGTTGGAAAGAACAGAAGGTGGTACCTGGTCTGGAACATTTAGAATTACTGTTAGAACCTCTCTTTGCCTAAATGTATTGATGAAGGTATGAAGATACTCAGCAAGCATTTTCTCTTCGTTGTATATGGCAAGAGAGTTTACAGAATCAATTAATACAAAATTTCTTTCTGTATTTGCTATTCTCAAGCGATATAGTGTTCTCAATAAAACGCTCTCAAGCATTATTGGACTGTCTATGAAAGTTATGTTGCTATATTGCACGTCTGTTCCTCCAAGGATTCCCGAGGATACCAGATCGATAAATTGAATGTTAGACACATCAATACCAATTGTTTCAAATGCCTCGATAATCTCAACCGCCCCTCTAGTTGCGCAGATGTAAACACCTCCCATCTCGAACATTTGCATCAAAGGTATCATAGTAGAAGCAGTAACCATGAACGCATTAGAATTTCCACACCTTACCTGTATCGAAGAGCTCAAGCTGACTTCTGAAAGTTGCTCTGCTATTCTTTGATCTAACTCAAACAAATCAAGCACCCCACCTGTTTGTGTTATCATTTACTGCTCCCCATTTTAGCATAGGAGTTAGCATTACACCTAGTGGAGTTAACTCAATTGAGTGTTTTGCCCTACTATGGGATGTTCCCCTCATTTTTACTACCTGCAAAAATCTGAGCAAGTGTCCCATACGTTCAACATCTCCCATAACTATTATTCCGTCTGCAATAGCTTCCTCTACTCCAAAAGATGACCAGTGCGCGTTTTCGGATGCAGATGTAATTTCAGAAATCAGAATTGTTGTGCATCCAAGGGTTGCTAGTTTTTTACCTAATGTGAACAGGAAATCACGGATAAGTTGCTCACTCTTGATTTTGTAACAAAGCGTTGTAACAGAATCTATGACAAGTCTCGTAACACCGATAGTGTTTACAATATCCACTATTGCTTTGATCAGTGCATGAACATCTTCTAAATCAAACGACGCCTTGTCCAAACCTAGCCAGGAGTATAGAACATCCATGTCGAATACATTGATTAAACCGCTATCAATCATATTCATATCAAAAAATGCGTATTGCCTTATATTCTCCAGTAATTTTACACTTGGTTCCGTTGCTGTGAAGTGTGCGCATGCTTCACCAGCTAAAGCACCCCTTACGAGGAACTCCATGCCAAGTGTTGTTTTGCCTGATCCACATGTTCCTGCTGCCAAAACCGTAGACCCATAGGGTATTCCACCGCGAAGAATCTCGTCCATGCCATGAATGCCCGTTATGCAACGGTCTCGACTATACACAGTTGCTGGCTGCATTGGTAACAGTATACCCAAACAATCACACTAAATGAACGATACGCCAAAAACGCTCAAACAAAACCCGGAGTTGATGTGTTTGAGATATTCCATGAAGATTTAAGATATGGAAGCCCACCATTCCAAATTATTGTATAATCAAGACCAATTCCGTCTGCTCGGCTCCACTCTACTTTGCATATCTGTGAACCTATACCTTCATCCTCCTCTGCGAACAATAACCTCAAACGTCCTTTATATTCGTCAAGGCCATTTATGTTTCCAACACCCAAAAATCCAGTGCTACCAAGATCAAACACTGCACTTGCATTTCCAATCTCTTGGCTAGAAGGGTCACCTGAAAAAATTGCCAATTTTCCTCCCGGAATTACTCCTTCTTTGTAGAGATAATCACTTTGACCATTGGTTCCATTTCTTTCAAATGACCAACCTTTTAGCGAGATTGCAAAGCCATTCTTGTTTTCGACTTCAATCCACTCGGGTCCGTTTTCAGCAGGCCTCGGCGAAACTTCTGTTATACGCAGTATTCTTGGAGAATCCGCTCCATCATGCACCTCTAAACTCACTGATATAACTCGGTCTTCGGATATGAACAATCTACTTGATACCGATGACATGCTCGCTGTTGATCGGTCTGAGCCACCATTGAAAAGTATCTGTCCAACCTCTGAATCATTTGAAGATTGTATGACTTGCACCAACAGCTTTATTTGAAGGTCGTATGAAAGTCCAAGTCCATTTGTTATGGCCTCAACGCTAACATTACACAGGGCGTTAATTCTATCAAAATCCAATAAACCGTTTTTCATTATGCCTGGCTGAATCACGCCCTTTTCAATCTCTGTTGGAGAGATTTGATGCCAATCCTTCGTAGCATTAGCTTGATCTCTAACACCATCGACATATGGAACAAACCATCCTTCACCATTAGTAAGCCTATCTAGACCATCAACTGCTGATCTGTCCACTAAATCTGTGTAAGGGTCGTTACTACCAAGTTCTAATTGGGCAAGTGACATAAAGGCTGTTAAAATCATTAGAAATAGAGTGAATGCTGATAAGAATTCAACAACAGCGACAACTGCGTTTTCATCGTTGGACGCAGCAAGATTGCCAGACTTGCGCCTCTCCATAGTAATCGGTAAGAGGACATCATATTGAGTGTGTCGCCAATTTTTCCTCAAAATCAAACAATGCCCCGTTTTATGACTTCGTTCACCGATTGATATTTGAGTAAATGATACTACCACCCTTTCATGGCCTGCGAAAGCGTTGACAAACAAAGGAGTTCCTCAAAAGGTGCTCTTTCATTAGTCTCGCTTCTGATTTTGACTTCTGTTGGGGCTATAATTGCAGCACCAAGCGCAACAGCATCAATAAGCGGTGACTATGAAATTACTAGATCTATTTCACCGTTACCCGGAGATTACATGTCAGCATGGGATCCAGTATATCTCGAAGTTGAGATAAAAAATTCTGGGTTTTTCTACAACACTCAATCAAGGTCTATTGAATGGTTTGTTTGTGAGGGCATGCAATCTGAAAACGATTGCTACAATAATCGAGATGGATACGGTATTGGTTCGGTTGAACCGATCGTGGTGGGTGAGAGTGTGGCCTATAGTTTCTCAAATTATTTTTCCTCAAACGGGGATGAAGGTCTTTACACAATAGTCTATAGATTCGTAGATTCGGATACTAACACTACTAACGACGCGAAATTATACAATTTCAATCTTGCTAGAAAGTTAGTCGATGTTATATTTGAAGAGCAGGATATACTCAGCCAAATCGAAGACTTAGCTATTTATGATAACAAACCCATACTCAATACGAACACTGATTATGCAATATCCCTTGATGGACTTGTCAAGTCTTGTGGAAGTTGTGGTCTAGTGGCAGATCTGGGATGGAAAATAGTTGACAACTTTGGAACAGAAAGGGCTAGTGCAACCATTTCATACAGTAATCTTCCTGATTGGGGAGAGAGCGTATTTACAAGGAATCTACCCCCAGTAAATTTTGACTCTGAAGGAATTTATACTCTATATTATGGCATTCTTAACTCGTCTGGAACCCCATCCGGAGATATGAATGTCTACAATGACATTCAGAGCATGGTAGTTACTTTTGATGATACAGTAGATTTACGTATAGACTCCATGAACCCGACCTATGCCCCAAATTCTGCTGTTTATTTCTATGGAAATGATAGTGTGTCTGTAACTATCTCTAATCTAGGGAATCATACGGTGGTAGAGCCACTTGTCAGATTCACTGTAATGAGTTTAGATGAAAACGTGGAACAACAAGAGGATTGCCTGCCTGACGAAATAGTTCCTGGAGAAGATTACCAGTGCTTGTTTAATCTAAATGGATTAGGTGATAAGAAATTAAAGGTATTCGTAAGCGAGGCGTTGAATGAAGGGTTGGATCAAAAACCCTCTGACAATATACTGAATGTGATTTCAGAGGTAGTTAGAGGAGATATCAATCCCATCATAGAGCAAACCAGCTTTTACGGTACATACAAAACTGCTGATTTAATCGAATTAAATACAAGAGTCTCTGCAACGGCTGCTGCCCCCTTAACATATACATGGTGGATGAGCGGAATCATACAACTAGGAGTTGGTCAAAATGTATCCATACCTGCGACATCTCTTGGTCTAGGAGACCACTACATTACAGTGCGTGCAACCGATTCCCTTGGAACTGTGGAATCCGAAACAACACCTATTACAATATACAATAGCACGGATATCAGCGTCGGAAATTGGCTAACTGGGTCGGCTGTGACACGGACTCATGCAAAGGGTATTGCAGAGTTTGACTACCCTGTAGTCGGAGCAAACTACGCCCCTGGTGAAAACCTAGAACCCTTAATTCGCATGTCCATCGACGTCATTCCGACTACTGATGTAGCCGATGCAGGGATGGATTGGATGGAATTTGATGTCAATTTATCAAATGTTATTCCAGATAATATTCCAAGAGAGAGTATTGGAGTTTACAAATTACTGGATTATAACCAAATAGATTGGGACCCACTTAGCCCCGAAGAAAGTTATGAAGTAATCGACAATGACACACTTAGAGTGAATATAACAAGCAACATGGACTTACTAATAGTCGGAGATTTACCCTCCCCAGAAATTGACCTGGAAAACCCTATTTTAACCCTGCTTCCAGATGGTAAAATGAGACTTGACTGGAATTCAACTGGAGATTTATCAAACCCTTATTTTGGAGGATGGAAAATATTCAGAGTTACCAGCCCAGTAACCGTTTCTGCATATTTCCCTAACCCGGATGAAGTACCCAGTAGATTTGTCTGGGAAGGTCTGATGCAAGGCACGTTATCAGCAACACTGGAGGGAACCGTGAATACATGGACTGATGAGCGCCCACTATCTACCGGAATTTGTTCATCATATGCGGTCATTCCAATAGACAGAGCTGGAACTCCTGACTATCTAGAAGCTGAAGTATCACTAGTTGACGGTTCACCTGGGTTGACCTGTGGTGATGCTATTGACCCTGTATCTGAAGTCTCAGGATTACAATCCAATGTCGTATACACAAATGATACCAACTGCCACGCTGCAAAAAATAATTGGGACATGTGCTATGAACTTACTCTATCATGGACTTGGCCTGAAAATGAACCCGATGGAAATCTATCATGGAATATGTATAGAATAGAACAACAGCCAGATAATGTTGATTTGAGGTTCATCAATCCAATAGCAACGGGGTTGGTAAATGTCCCGGGAGAACAAGGATTATTCACCCAAACCGGACTCGAGTATGATGGAATTAGGCCTTACAGAACCTATTACTACATTTTAGCTCCAGTGGATATTGTTGGTAATGAGTTGACGATAATTGATTACCCGTCCTCGAACGTAGAGAGGGTATACATTGAGGATCAATATTGGCAGTTCAATCAACATCGAATTCCCGAACCAGAAGCCCCTCCTGAGCCTCCCTATGGCATTGAATGGCTGGGAGAACTGGAAGACTTCATGGAGCAAGATAACTTCCAATTGGCTGGAATTGTTCTTCTTGTGGTTATCATAGTCAATTTCATAGGACTTCCAATAATACTCAAAAAGAGGAAACGTATGTTGAGAATCTTCAAGAGAAGGGAAGCCAAACAATCTGAGAATTTGGATGATGACTTCGAGGATTTCTTCAGTTAGATTACTGACCGTCTTATTTATTTCAAGTATCAAAGTCGCAAAACCAACTGCGGCGATCGCATAGCCTGGCCATTGCGTCGGATTGCTAATCCGATGGGTGTTCCCGCGGGGGTTCGAATCCCCCTCGCCGCGCTTTTATCACTCCGCATTCAATACCTTGACTTTCCTTCCAGCAAAGGTTTTCCACCTAGTAAACATCAAATTGATAATGGGTACAATGCCTAAGAAAGCGAACGTCATTATCCATACGTTTTCTTTCGAAACTGCTGTGATATACACAAACGCTACAAACATCCAAGCAAGATAGCCAAGAGACCTTGTAAACGAATTAAATGCCTTAGTCATTCTTCCATTATAATCAAGCTTTTGATTGGGATCAATTTTCCATACGGATATTGAATACCATAAGGTCAAGGCACCTGCCAGGAATGCCCATGCAAGAGGAAGCCCCGCTTTTGGCCAAAAACATGGCACTGATCCTATACCAAATAGCATGATACAATAAAATTTAGATTCTTTTAATGTTCTTTCTGGTCCCTTAATATCTGGCATCATCGGGACCCCAACTTTTGCATATTCTCCGCTTCTGTAAAGCGCCAGTGCCCAAAAATGAGGAGGAGTCCAAAAGAAAATAAGACAAAATAGCATCCAAGGTATTGGGGAACCCAAATCAAACGGATTTAGACTCTCAGGGATGGTATCCCCTGCAGCCACGATCCATCCTATGACAGGAGGGGTAGAACCTGCTATACCACCTATTACAATATTCTGTGGCGTTCGTCTTTTGAGCCAAATTGTATAAACAAATACATAGAAAAGGACAGAAAACATTGACCAGAAAGCAGCTTTCCAACTACCAAATAATAGGAACAGACTGCTGCCCAAAACTGATACTGTAATTCCAAAGATAAGTGAATGTCTTGGAGAGATATGACCACTAGGTATAGGCCTAGCCCTTGTCCTTGACATTCCCGGATCTATATCTCTATCATAGACCATATTAATTGCATTCGATCCACCAGCTGCTAGGGTTCCTGCTATTATAGTGTAAGAACATGAAGTAAGCGTATTTATCCAGGTCCTATCGCCGGATAATTCCCCACTCCTAACCATCATGTCATGGGCAATGATAGCACAAATAGCTGTAATTTGGAGGAGAATTACTACACGCAATTTCATCAATTGCAGGTATATCTTGAGAAGATTTGGCTTTTCATTCATCTTCTCCGCCCTCTTCACCCAGTTTCAACAGCATTAGGCCAACAGATGCACATAAAAAACTAGCCACTCCCAAAAGGAGATGCAGAAGAGATAATTTCTCAGGGAATTCTCCAAGTTTTGCAAATACAACATATAAACCACCAATACAAACGTTCAACAGCCAAAGACCGGTAACTAAATCAAAAATTCTTGTGAAACCGTAATGCATTTGATGCGACCTTACGCTCTCCCTAAACTTCATTCCTCCAAATATTAATGCAATCCCAACTAGGCCTGCTCCTGTTCTGTGAACCATTTGGACTAGAATTCCACTGTCATCAAGACTTGGCAGTATACTCCCTTGACACTTTGGCCAACCCTCCGGGAATCCGACTGAACACCCTTGATTACCGTTTGGAGAGGATGAGACCCAAGCCCCTAAAATCAATAACAAAAATATCGAAGCAGTCATGATTTTTATTCTTTTTAGTTGGGCTCGCTTGAATTTTTCTGATACTCTTAGCATTGGCCAAGTTGCTCCTTCCAATTTTCTCATACTGAAAAACTGCCATAGTAAAATAAATACAAAACAAGATGCTAATCCAAGATGTAAAGCAACCGACCAATCTGCATTATCAAATCTCACAGTCACTGCACCAGCTACTCCCTGAAGTGTTAGCAAAATTCCGGTAAAAAATGAAACCTTAACTAAAGATTTTCCATACAATTCTTTACGTTTCAGAATTATCAAGAAATTTGCTAATACAGGAATTGCCATTATTGCTGCTAACAGGCGATGAATCCATTCAATGAAAATCTCAAATGTCGTATACCTTTTATCAGGTCCACGGCTATCATACTCTTCTGTTTCATCATACCAATCGCCCTGATCTTCCTCTGAAATATCAAATCCCCAGGTTCCGAAACATTGAGGCCAATCGGGACAAGATTCACCAGCATCATAAATCCTGATAGTTCCACCAGCTGTTATAATTATCATCGCCATAATTGCAATTGCAATAGGCAACGTAGAAGGGCGGCGGAACCATCTGGTTTCCATCACCCCCCGGGGTCAGAGGCTCCCTTTTAACAAACCGGACTGTTTGGGTATACACATGAGAGGAGTTTTTGCAATAGCAATATTGGGCTTTTCCATAATTTCCTCTGGATTTGTATCAGGGCATGGAATCGAAGGTGCTCACTCTGAAGGATACATAATAGATGTGCTAGTTGTAGACTTAGAATGTGAAGAAAATGATACCTGTGTTACTAGAGCTTCAAACATTATCGAATATTTTGGAGCAGACTGGTGTGAAGAATGTCCAGAAGTAGAACAGATCCTAAATCAAACACCAAATCAGTCTGAAGTTATACTTAGTCATAGACCGTCTACGACCGACGAATTCTGGCTTCCAGCCTCAAGAGAGAGGTTTTTGGATGTATATGGATTGTGGGGCTATCCTACAATAGCGCTTGATGGGCACTATCTTTTAGCAGGGCCCACACAGTCGAAGGAACTGAATACACTTTTGTCAAAGTCCGAGTCAAATTACAGTGGAATTACCAATATTTCACTGGAAAATAATTCTCTTTCGTTAGAAGGTGAATTTGAAAATCTAAGTATTGACGTATGGACTGTGACCTCATTAGGTAATGTCACAAACATAGCTGTCAATCATACTAATTATTCCCAAACAAACATAATAGACACAAATGGTGAGAAACTCATCATAGTTCTTTCTAATCCAGGTTATATTGCTTTAGAATCCGGGTCATCAATACCAGCAGGTGATTACATACCAGATGGGGGTATTTATGGCGAGGATGAAAACAAAAATCAATTCAAAACTAGCACTATTGTGATTATAACCCTATTATTGATCATAATCTCGTTGCCTGCTACCTATCAACTCTTACAGTTGATGAAGGACAACAAGAAATCTGGAGAGCAATAATACTAGGTAAAGTTGCGTAGGTTTCAATAACAAGTCGATTCTCGCCCGAACAGCACAGAGTGCCATGAGGTGTAATTATGGTTAAACCAAAGAATCCCCATACCAGATTTGAAAGAGCTAGAATTATTGGCGCAAGAGCCCTTCAGATTGGGATGGGAGCTCCTTTAAATGCTCCAGAAGATGTTCTTCGTGAAGCGTTCAAGGAGGAACTTATTTCTCTATACGGACTTGAAGAAGCCTCTGTCAGATTCGTGCTAGACCCTTTGAAGATAGCAATATACGAATATGAAAATGAGCTGATTCCAATAGATACGGACCCTCATGACCAATAATCATTGGCTAGATACGTATCCATAGAATTCAGGATTTGTCGGATCTGTAATCGAATCCCGTTTTACCAACATAGTTCTTACAGCCCAAAGGTCAGTAAATATTCGATAACTTAGTGTCTTATCGAGATAATCTACTCCACTCGAACCACCGGTTCCCATTCTTCTACCGATCATTCTCTCAACCATTCTGACATGATGAGACCGAAACAAAAGCATGGCCTCTTCCATATCAACGACGGAATCTATCATTCTACGAGGCCATGACAACAATGGCAATTCTCTATATGATTCAATAAATAATAATCCTGCACGAGCAAAAGAAACCTCGTTATTTGGGAGTAAAAAATCTCTTGCTGAGGCTATACCTGCATTTATGCGTGGTCTTACTTTATCTTCATTGCCGTGACCTATTTTTACGATATGAGATATAACCTCCTCACCGTGCTTTTTCATAGAACTAAGGTGATTCTCGACAAATTCTCTCATTACTTTCTCATTGCCGGAGAACCCATTGACTGGAGTTCTAGAAAGCCATCGCATTAAGACGTCATTCAATGATGGACCAGAACTAATTCTGTTCAGATTATCCATTACAGAATCACTTAACTTACCCTCTGAATGTAACTTTCTATTGTGTTCCATAGGATCCATCCCTCCGATTCTTTGTTCTGATTTTAACCCTAATAGTGTCTCTATTGATCTTAGTTGCCAACTCTCAAAGCCTGAGGACGTCCCTAAACGGTCTCTAAAGGCGAGGAAATCCTGAGGGGACAGAGTTTCCATCACTTTCCATTGAGAAGCCAATAATCTGAAAATCTCCGAGCATCGTTCTAGGTGACTAACCACAACAGGAATTTGTTTTTCTTCAACCTCCTCTGTGTCTAGAAGAGAAATTGCGCACTCCAGCTCAATGTTTACTTGCTTAAACCATAATTCGAAGGCTTGGTGCACAACTATGAAATGCATCTCATGATTTGAGAGAGAAGATTTGTCTTCATTGTATCCGCCTTGCAAGGAAAGTAAATCTTCCAGTTTTAGATAATTACCATAGGTCATTCTACCCTTAGGAGAATCTCCGCTCATGTTGATAGCACACAAGGTAAGGCTTGAAACCTTGACGGATAATATTGTCTCGAGGATATTATAGACTAATGTAATCTATTAATTCGCAATTCTAAGTCCGTAATTGTCATTAATAAGACACTGAAGCCGTTCGTATGGGCGTAGATATCAAGACACTCCAAAACTGGTTGTCTTCATATGATTATGAGAGTATAACCATAGGAGTTGTTGCGTCCCACTCTTCATTGCAAATTCTTCATGGAGCTAGGCAGGAAGGCTTCAGAACATTAGGTATTGCAGTTGGAGAAAATAGAAGAAAATACTACTCAGCATTTCCTGGAGCGGACCCAGACGAATGGTTGATGCTTGACAATTATGATGAAATGCTAGATTATGCCGACTGGTTTCGTGAAAGAAATGTAATCATAATTCCTCATGGCTCACTAGTTGAGTATTTGGGAAGTAGTAACTTCAAAAATCTAGAGGTCCCAACGTTCGGAAATAGAGGAATACTGCACTGGGAAAGTAGCAGGGAGCGTCAGAGAAAATGGCTAGCAATGGGCGGTTGTTCAATGCCCAAAGTTATAGACGACCCTCACGATATTGATGGACCCGTTATAGTCAAATACGCAGGTGCAAAGGGTGGAGAGGGATATTTCATAGCCCGTGATTATCGTGATTTTAAAAGAAATGTCAACATTGAGGAAGAATTCACAATCCAAGAATATGTTTTAGGCTGCAGATATTATCTGCACTTCTTCTTTGACCCAATTGCAGAAGATGGATATCAAGTAGAGGGAATTGGTAAGAATTCAGGGAAGAAGCTCGGCCGATTGGAATTAATGAGCATGGATAGAAGGGACGAATCTAATGTAGATGAATTCTATAAATTGGGAAGCTTGAGGGACCTTAGAGAAATGAGTTTAGAACCCTCGTTCGTTGTTACCGGAAATCAGCCAGTAGTAATAAGAGAGAGCCTGCTACCAAGAGCTTTTGAAATGGCTGAAGGAACTGTTGCTGCATCTTTTGAACTTGAGGAAAACTCTCGAGGAATGATTGGCTCATTCTGCTTAGAGACAATTGTCACGGACAAACTAGAATTTAGAGTATTTGAGATAAGTGCAAGAATAGTTGCTGGTTCAAACCCATTCGTTGGTGGTTCGCCTTACAGTGATATCAACGAGCCTTTTATGTCAACTGGGAGAAGAATATCTCGATCGATTAAGAAAGCGATTTCCAACAACTGTCTAGACAGTATACTGTCTTAGTCAATCATCTAATAATTCGTCAAGAATGTCTGATGAATCGGACTCTTCGTCATCAGCAGACCATTCTCCACTCTCAATTGCGGCAATCTTTTCTCTCGCTTCACTAAGCTTTGCTGCTCTTGACTTTGGATCGTCAAGTGTAAACTCACAGATTAACATGATTGGATCTCCATTCGAAATCTCGCCCTCATATTCCAAAATTTCACCACCTGCATTGCAAATAATTTGAAACTTAGTTGGATCTTTTGACCTACGTTTCTTATGTTTCTTGTAATGATGAACATATGCTTTGTATGTACCGCCTGGGGCTTTTGACTCTGGCCATACCACGTTTTCTACCGGTTTCTTAGTCTCAGGCCTTACATTTGCGTCAACGTCCAATTCACCACCACATGCGGACTCACGGTTACCTCCGTGTATCCTCTCGCCCGAAGGACATACTACATGCAGGTCAAGATCATTGTAATTGTTCCATATCAAAGAAATCTGAACATCGGATGATTTTGCACCTTCCCTATCCAGTCTTTCTTTCAATTCCTTCAGGATTTGTTCGGTAGCCTTGATTGATTCTAATTCATCAGCTTCGTTTGCAACAATCTCTGCAATCCTTTGTTCCTCGGCTTCTGCCAACTCCAATTGCCTTTGTTCTTCCAATTCGATTGCTAGTCGTTCTTCCTCAGCAATGCGCTCTGTTTCCTCGGCTATGAGCGCTGATTCTCTCTCTTCATCAGTTCCTCTTTCTTCAGGAGGCTCTAGTTCGAATTCACAGACAAGTAGAATTGGATCACCGTTTGATAACTCACCCTCATAATGTTTGACTTCACCTCCTGAATTAACAACAACTCGGAATTCCGTTGGATCCTTTGAGCGGCGCTTTTTGTGTTTCTTGTAATGATGAACGTATACTTTGTAATTGCCAGGAGGTGCTTTGAAATCAGGCCAAACTATGTTTTCAACTGGCTTCTTAGTTTCAGGCCTTACGTTCGCATCAACATCCAGCTCACCTCCGCACTCTGAAGCTTTATTACCACCGTGAATTCTCTCTCCAGAAGGACACAAAACATGTAAGTCGAGGTCATTGTAATTGTTCCACATCAATGAGACCTGAACCTCAGAGGTTTTTGCTCCCTCTCTATCCAAACGTTCTTCCAGTTCCTGCTCAGCCTGCTCTGATGCAATTTGTGCTTCCAAAGCTTCTGATTCTTTCAAAGACTCTATCTGAGTTTTTCTCTCTTCTTCTTCTTTGGCTAACTGCTCCTGCCTTTCTGCCTCTCTTTCCTCAGCAAGGCGCTTTTCTTCAGCAAGTCTTTCGACTTCTCTTTCCTCAGCGAGTCGACGTGCCTCTTCCAATTCAGCCTTTCTTGCAGCCTCGTATTCTGCTTTCTTTCTTGCTTCCTCTTCAGCAATTTGTGCTAGCTTTAACTCCTCTTCTTCAATTAATTTTCTAGCAGCTTTATCTGCGAGATCTTTACGTGCCTGTTCTTCTGCTAGCAATATTGCTCTCTCATCTCTTCTTTTTGAATCCAAGTGTCTCTCGACCTGTGCTAATTTCTTTTCAAACTCGTTGTGCGCTTGTCTGAAATCTGGGGCACCTCTACGGGTTAAGTCCTGCCTGTGGATTGTCATAGTCCTAGAACTCTGGTCATCTTCCCTAACCAACATGAACCATATTCCAAACAAAAATGCCCCGCCCAAGAAGCCTACAATCAGCCACGAGGTCAAGTCCATGTCGCAAGCCAATGCTAAGAGGAACTTATTTCCATCGCCTAAAATTTTGAATCGTAACCTCTGTTACATCAATTTGACAAGTCTTTAACCTTCTCAACTAAGTCCATCTTTCTCAAACGCCAGATTCCTATCGGTGTCATGGCAATTGCAATAACCAAAACACCCAATAATAGATCATATGCAACGCTGTTTACAAGCAAAACTGGGAAGAAAAATTGCCAGGATGAGAATGATGCTGCAAGTCCTACTGCTCCAGCATATGCAAATATTACGCCAATGATACCTCCTATAATTCCAATTAAAACACTCTCAAATAGCAGCATACTTCCAAGTCTTGTAGTTGAAGCTCCCAAGACTCTCAGAGTAGCTAGTTCGAAATCTCTCTCTGCAACATTCATTATCATAGTATTGAGCATAACTGCAAATGTAAATAATAGTCCCAAATACATAATCGCTTGGAAAAGATCAGTTTGCTTCTCAATCAAACTTTTTACACCTTCCAAGAGTGTATTCCTCTCGACAATTCCCACAGAAATTTCTCCCAGACTTGTATCTACTCCTATATCTTCAGAGAAGCTTAAGTAAACCGATGTGGCATTAATTCCAGTAACCTGCGCTAGATCGTCTCTTAAGAAATACATTGTTCTGACTAATTCCCCCCTAGTAATTCCAACAATTTCCACTTCTACATTGTCTCCATTAAGTAAAACTGATTTTGTCTCACCCACATTCCAATCCAAAAACGTCATTGCACCTTCGTCCATCATAACCTGCTTTGAATTATTAGAATGAACCGGTAACTGTCCACTCAACAAATTAACAGAGCGCATTCCAAATTCAAAGTCATCCAAACCAACGACAGTGAACATTCTGTCGACATTATTCTGATCGTTCACTACACCTAAAGGCATTTCAATTATCAACTCCCATTCAGAGGATTTGTTTTCTGCCCAATCAATAATCCTTGATTCACCTCCAGGGTTAACATAAACTTGAGCATCCCATGTTTGATCTTCCTCTATACCTGAAACAAGAGTGTCCTCAAAACCAGCGGACATCATTTGAATTGAGCCAAATAGCATTAGAGATATCCCCACAGCTAAAAATGTCATAGCCAAACGAATAGGTTTCCTCACACTGGAACGCACAGACAGGCTGAGTGTTGTAGGGAGCCAGGACGTTATTTTTCGAATAAAATTAGAACCTACCTTTACCTCATTTTTACCGCTTAAAACATCAAGTGGATCTATACGGCTCGCCTTAATTGCAGGGAATGTACCTGATAAAAACACGACTGCCATTGTAAGTGAGATTACCGTAATATAAATTGACGATGGTATTTCACGCTTTATGATTGGAACTCCAACAATATCTTGATACAAATCAAGCATCCAGTTGGCTCCATAAGGTCCTGATATAGCACCAATAAAACATCCCAACCCGCCTATAATTACCGGTGCAATCATATATCCTTGGAGAAGTGACTTTCTTGGAACTCCCAACGTTCTCAAAACTGCGATTTCTTTCGCCTGACTTTGAACCAAGCGTTGTAAACTCAATACAATAGTTATGGACGCTATTGCGGCGATCATAACAGTAAACGGAACAGTGGTTCTCTTTGCACCCTCCAAATCTTGGCGCATAACCTCTATTGACTCGTATTGACCCCTGTCTCTTACTCTTGCATCCAATTCTTCTGACTCTATAGCATTAGCAACACTTTGTTTTATTGCGTCAATTTCTTCCCCTTCATACGAGTCTGTATCCGGTAAATCATAACCAGGATTTCCTTCAACATCAAGCATTATTACGTTACTTGCTCCTACTTGATTCCCTGTTAATCTAGCCATTCCTAAATCAGATAAATAGCCGACAACATAGTCCCCCTCCTCAGGAGGGAACATAGTGCCTTCTGGAGCCATTAATACATGAATTGGATGGTATCCTATACCAACAATTTCAAACTCTGCATTCAAGTTTCCTGCTCCAATCAGGACTCTGTCTCCCAGTCGAAGATCAAGAGCATCTGTGACATGCGCATCTATTACAATTTCATCTTCGGTAATTGCAAGCCTACCTTCAGAATGGCCCTCTGGCATCCAAACTCTGTCTACACTTGCATTGTATGGTATTCCATGCCAGAGAGAATTTATTACCGTGTCATCACCTTCTTGTGAGATGAACATTGCACCTTTGACAATCGACCTACCTTCACAATGGTCCAGACTTGAAGAATGATTCCAATTATCACGTAGGGACGTGCAAAACGAATCTACATCGTCAGAAGTCCAAATATTGCTAGTATTGTCAATCCATAAATCTGCTAGATTCGCTCCCTCATCATTATCCCCGTGCATTGTAGAATACATATTGTCAAGATTGTGTGAATAAGATCCAAATGTGATTCCCGCAAAAACTCCTACAGATACCATGAATATTACAGCAGCAAGTCTTAATTTAGTCCTCCAAAGACTCCGCATTAATCTAATATTGAGAAGTTTAGACAATTAAATCACTTATATCCAGTTCTGTATTCCATGATAAACAATTATCAAGAGACCTCATCCTTAGAATCAGAAATAACCTTGCCGCTATCGACTCTGATAACTCTAGTGGAATACTTTACGAGACTTTCATCATGAGTCACAAATACAGAAGTTATCTTTTCTTGATCACACGCATTTACCAACGCCTCCATTACCTTTGTTGATGTTTCCGTGTCTAAATTCCCCGTCAACTCATCTCCAAGTAGCAAACTAGGCTTCTTTGCAATACTCCTTGCAATAGCAACTCTTTGTTGTTGACCACCACTTATTTCGCCTGGAAATCGATCGATTTCAGCACTGAGGCCAACTAAATCTAATAATTCTCGAGCCCTTTTTTCATCTTTTTTTCCCGACAATTCTTGGATTAACAATATGTTTTCTAGGACTGTAAGGTCCTGTAAAAGATTGAAAAATTGGAATACATAGCCTATGTTTTCTCTCCTAAATGCCGTCATTTTTTCTGAGTGGTTTCTCGGAACTTCTTGACCATTGAATGTGTAAATTCCTGAGGTAGGACTATCTAGGCCTGATAGGCAATTTAGTAATGTGGTTTTTCCGGATCCTGAGGGACCAAGAAGAAGAACTCTTTCACCTTCCTCAATGGAAATATCAACCCCATCCAATGCCTTCACGACTCCCGAGGCCATATCATAATGCCTTTTTATCCCCTTCATCTCAATCATTGACATGTTAATACCTACCCCAAGTTAATTGAGTATAATTTACTTGTTAATAGAAGGCCATTATTGATAAACGAGGTTTTACCACAATATACCGTGCGAGAAGTTCAACTCAAGTGGAGTCCTGATTCAGTCGATTCATCAGATATATCTGAGATTACTCAAGTAACATCATTATTTGAGGTAGTTGCACACTTAGAAGTCACCAAGGAAGGGGTAAGACAACTTGTTAAGATTAAATTTCGAACTGCAAATAGTTCACAAGAGCTCAACGAAATTCCATATTTAGAGGTAGAAGGACCTTTGAATCCATACCCGATGCCTCAGCATGGAGAAGAGGGTTATATCGTCGTTTGGAATAGACATCCCCTTTCCGTTGCTGCGATTAACTTTGACAGTCTTCACGTGATTCCACCTTATTTGATAGATGACAATGGAGTACAGATAACAATCAGAGGACTTCCAGAGGGTGTGAGTGGCTTCCTGAAGGCTGCTAGAAGTATATTCCCTCCTGACAGTGTCAAGGTGGTCGATGTCGAAGAAATGGAAGATAGTGTATTGAAAATTCTTACTCCAAAACAACTTGAGATAGCAGTAATTGCAGTGCAATCAGGATTTTATCAAAATCCAAGAAAAATTACAAAAAAAGAACTCTCTGAACTTTCTAATATACCAAGATCAACCCTTCAAGAGCACTTAGCGAAAGCAGAAGCATCACTAATGGAATGGGTTGTTAAAGTCCATCAGTCGAAGTAGGAATACTTTCTAATTAATCACCCCTAGGCCTGTCCATGAGGGGCGTTGACGCAATACTGCCTGCCGGAAAAGGTGTTTGGATACCGATCGATCACGCAGTTTCAGACTATCCAGTTGAAGGCCTTGAAAATCTTGACAAAATTATCGATAAAATTTCCGAAGCTGACGCGATTGTAGTGCACAAAGGGATATTATCTCATTACAACGATAAAAAAGTAAACATGATTGCACACCTGTCAGCATCTACACGTCATGCTGGGACAAGGAGCAGTGACAAAAGGCTTGTTGGAACGGTAAGGGAAGCCAAAGCAAGAGGGGCAAAAGGAGTAAGTGTTCAAGTAAATATGGGAAGTTATGCAGAACCCGAAATGATTGAAAGACTAGGTTCGGTGACTGGCCAGGCATATGATTTGGAAGTACCTGTGCTTGGAATGATATATCCAAGAGGTGAGAATCTCGACATTATGGATAATGACGATACATTTGGTGCTGCACATGCTGCAAGGCTTGCTTTTGAAATTGGATGTAACGTTGTGAAGACAACATGGACTGGCTCCATAGAATCCTTTAGAAAAGTTACTGAATCTGTACCAATTCCTGTTCTAATCGCAGGTGGCCCCTCCGGTTCTAGTGATAGAGAGATTTTGTCAATTGTCCATGATTCCATTCAAGCGGGAGGTTCTGGTGTTTGTATGGGAAGACAAGTATTTTCTCATAAAAGTCCTGAGAAGCTGGTCAAGGCCCTCCGGATGATTGTTCATACCGGGTCAAGTGTAGATGAAGCAATGAATGAATTAGGACTGTGAATTTATGCAAATTTGGTTAGATTCTGGTCAGAGGTTGAATGGCGTTGATTTGGTTAACGGTGAAGATTTGCTCATCGATGGTAACGCTATTTACATCAAGGACAAAATAGTTGGAAGAAGAGTAGATGTAAGCGATTCTGAAGGCCAGTCGACCGCAAGATCAATGGCTGGAAGCATTGAGTGGATTTTACTAGATTTAGGTGATTGGAAGATGATTCCGATTGAAAATATAATCGCTGCATGTGACGGAACCCCAACGAGGGTTGCAGCACGAATATCTAGCTCTGAACAATTGTTAGGAGCTGCTTTTGCTCTAGAAATAGGAGTTGATGCTCTTCTTGTCACAGAATCTGTTCTTGAAAATGCTTTAATTGTCAAGGCTCAGAAATTAGAATCAAAGAAAAGCATTCAGTATGTCAGTGAATCAAGTGATTTCAGCCTAAACATCCTTGAGGTTACCTCAGTAAAAGAAGGTGGTGTTGGGGACAGAGTTTGTGTTGATTTTACTGGCTTATTACAAAACGGCGAGGGTATGTTAGTTGGGTCGAGTTCTTCCGCTCTAGCTCTAGTTCACGGAGAAACTGTTGAGTCTGAATTCGTTCCAGTTAGGCCATTTAGAGTTAATGCTGGGGCAGTTCATTCGTATACGCTAATGGCCGATGGAACCACTCGCTACCTTTCTGAATTGAAAATGGGGGATGAGGTAAAAGTCATATCGAGAGATACAACACAACGACCCATGAAAATAGGTCGTGTTAAGATTGAAAAAAGGCCATTTTTGCATATAGAATGGAAAGATGAAAACAATAATCAATCAGGTCTCTTCCTGCAGCAAGCGGAGACTGTTAGACTAGTGGACATTTCCAAGGAACTCATATCGGTAACACATTTGGAGGCCGGAATGAAATTACTAGGATATGTGGGTGGAGCAGGAAGGCACATTGGGATTCCAATAAATGCAGAAGTTGAAGAAAAATAGGTGATTGTTTGGCCGTAATTGGGAGTGGGTCTGCGAATGGAGCATGTAGCCTTCTTCATGCGGCAGGATTGGGCTATGGAGCTTCTTTAGCATTGGATCTACAAGCAAAAGTGAAACTTCTTGATAAGAAACCAAGAAAAGACTTAGATGACCCCGATGATTTACTCACTAAGGTTTTGGATTCATGGAAAAGTGCGGGTCATAGTTTACCAAACGGAGAGTTTTTTTGGTCGGTTGCATCTAAAATCCCGCCAAGGCAGGGTCTGAAGTCCAGTTCAGCAATTTCGGTAGCTGCAATCAGAGCACTATGTGATGCTACTGACACAAATCTTGCCGACGGAGAAATTGTCGACATAGCTGCTGCTGCGCAAATAGCAGCGGGAGTTTCAATTACCGGGAGTTTTGATGATTCATGGGCTGCAATCGAAGGTGGTTGGAAACTTGTCGATGTTAATGCTGAGAATGCTGAGCAAGGACTTTTGTTGGAAGCGCCTGGGCCTAATTCAGTAGACTGGACAGTGTTAATTCTACTTCGTGGAGATAGGGTTGAAAAACCATCCTTGGAGAGTTTTTCTTTTCAACAACAATCCTTCGCTCAAGCCTTAACTGCACTACAAGAAGGAAAAGATTTAGTTGCATTAACACTCAATGGAAGGGCAGTTGTTAGCGCCCTTAATGACCCGATGGGGAGAAGAATGACAAATGACGCATTTGTAAATGGTGCTAGAGCAGCAGGAATTACTGGCTCTGGTCCTGCCCTCGTGATATTTTTACCAAGTGTTAGTAAGCCCACAATTGAGAGATTAAAAAATTGGTATAATCGTTATGATGATGTCGAGATAATGGAAACATCGGTTCTTAACAAGGAAATTGTGTATGAACAATAGAAACCACACATTCTTGAATAGGTACCTAGTGAAGTATTACGGTTCATATGAGAATGAGCTTGGGCGAGAACGTAGTTGTGACTCTTTTTGGAGAGTCCCATGGCTTAGCAGTTGGCGCATTGATTGAAGGTATGCCAGCAAATACCGAGTTGAACGTTGATCAATTAATGAATGATATGATTTCGAGAAGACCTGGCTCTGGTTTAGCAAGTAAAAGGAAGGAAACCGATGAAGTTGAGATATTATCCGGGGTCCACAACGGCAAAACGACAGGTATGCCTATTCTTTTACTAATTCGAAATAAAGATGTAAGGTCAAAGGATTATTCATTCCTCCCATATCAACCAAGACCTGGTCATGTTGACCATCCCATCAGCGTCAAAAGTGACGGGGCTGCCGACCTTAGAGGAGGCGGGTCATTCTCCGCAAGACTAACCGCAGGATTAGTAGCTGCATCGTCAATTTCAAGGGTTGCAATTCCGGAAGACTGGAAGATTGAGGCGACAGTGGGGGCCCTTGGTGGTCTTGAGGGAGAAGAAGGGATAGCCCTTGCAGAGAAGGCACGCAAGGCAGGCGACTCTCTCGGAAGTCGAGTTGATTTGGTAATCTCTGGGCTCCCAGTAGGACTGGGAGAACCTTGGTTTGATGGTATAGAACCTGTGTTATCAAGAGCGCTAATGGCAATACCAGCTGCTCGAGCTGTTGAATTTGGCAGAGGGGTAGATGCAGGATTTATGCGAGGCAGTGAGCATAACGATGTTTGGGGAAAGGATATGTCTCTTTCTGAGGGAGCAGATGGTGCTCTAGGCGGAATGGCGAGCGGCGCTCCGATAAGCGTTAGAATCACCTTCAAGCCACCTAGCGGAATTTCATTACCTCAAGAAACATTCAATCAGGTTACTGGGCTGATGGAAGAACTTGCAATTGAGGGTAGACACGACCCCGTCATTGCTCCAAGAGCCAGACCAGTTGTAGAAGCTGTTGCAAGATTAGTCATTCTGGATTTGGGAATTCAAGGAGGTTACATTGATGGTTGACATAACTGTTCACAAATTCGGTGGCTCATGCCTCAGAGAAAAAGAGGATATTGAACGAATTGCTGAGATTATTAAACAAAGTAGTGATAGACCAGTAATAGTAGTTTCAGCCCTTTGGGGAATGACAGACAGGCTAATACGTGCAGAAAACGATCCAACGTATGCAGGTAGATTAGTGCAAGATTTGAGATCTCAACATCTTATATTCGCACCGGGTTTAGATCTGGGACCATTCGGGTATTTATTCGAAAAAGTAATTTCTGGTATTGAGAATAACCTCTTGGAGTATACCTCCGGTGAAGCTTCTTCAAATTGCAAAAACCTAATTCTTGCCGCAGGAGAAAGGTTGAGTGCGCTCGCAATAGCTCACAAATTAAGAGATACTGGTGTCGATGAAGCCCATCCGATTGGAGCAGAAGACATTGGTTTGAAATTAAAAGGCAGAACTGGTGCAACAGAAATTGACATAGATATGTCTTCAAAATATTTGGATAGGGAGAAACTTACTGGAATTCCAATATTAACTGGATGGTTTGGAGAGGGAGAGGATGGAAATATTGCAGTCTTATCCAGAGGTGGATCAGATCACTCAGCAGCAGCCTTCGCAAACCTTCTCGATGCTAGAAAACTGATATTATGGAAAGACGTTGATGGCATAAAGAGGTTAAATCCACGTTGGGGCTTAGATACTCCAAGTATACCTTATCTAGGCTATGAACAAGCATACGAATTATCAATGCATGGGACTCCAATAATTCACAGAGCAACCGTTTCACCAATAACTGAATTGGGAATACCGGTGGAGGTCAGAAATTTCCACAATCCAACCTCAGAACCACCTACTATAATAGGGCCTGACTTAATCAACAAAGGAGTCATTGCAATAGGGTGCCACCCGGGCGTAGCAGTGATTTCAGATGATAAACCACTTAGCAGTTTGCTGTTGTCAAAAATTGAAGAATACGAAATCACGCCATGGTTGATGAAATCTACTCCTGAGAGTATGAAATTAGTAATACCTACCTTTGATTTTGATAGACTCGAAGAATATGTTCAGGGGAAAACTGAATTCAAAACTGCAATAGTATCGATTATAGGAGATTGCAAAGTACCCAGCGAGTATGAAATTGTATCAAAAAATGAATTCGCCACTCGAATAATCATAGAATGTGAAAACTTATCTCAAGAGATAAGAAATTTGTATCATTCTTTATTCTCTCTCCAAGACTGCAAATGAGTTGGTAAATCTAAAGCGAATAATCCCCCGACTACTAAGAATACAAACAGTGTTCCAAGCGCTACTCCATAAACTGATATTAATTCAACCGACTCTTCCATTCTGAGTGCTATTTGCTCTGAGAATAGGGACACAATCGCAGGTAAAATAGTGTTTACAGATAATACTAACATGGCCAAAGCTCCGGCGATAATTGGATTAATTATCAGTGAACGATGGTATTTTCCAATGATTTTCTTAACGTTCATTACATACACTTCTCTAGTTCTTATCGAGGTATCTAACATACTGAATCTAAGAACACCGTTGGACAATTCGAAATACATCACAAGTAAAACTGCATAGGTAACCACAAGGATAGTTAGCAAGAAATCGCTGTCACCTAGACCGAATATATCTTGTGAAAGTGAGACCTTTGATGATGCAAATCTCATTACTGATAGTATGAACAGAACATAAGATATTAACAGATATCTAGCATCTCTACTCATCGTTCCCCAAAATCCAGTTCCAATAGCCCCAACTACTACGATTAGTTGCAATATATTTGCAATTCCAATTGAACCCGTTATTGCATACCATAGGGTTCCAACAGCAGGTGTTACGATGTAAGTTAGGATACCTAGAGCGATTAATACACCATAGCATCCAAGTTGTAGATTCTGGACCATTTTATCTGCTGGTAAGAATTTCATTTTTGGAACAAGGGGCCCCCCTAGTAAACTTTCAACAAATGAAGGTATTTCCACACCAGGGATTGCGTCTTTAGGAATTTCTGAACCACCGGACATTTTACCGGCTAATTTTTTTCTTGAGGGTGCAGATGAGCGCACTGTTTTGCCATCGTATAGATGTGATGTATCTCCGGATTTATTTGCCATAGTAAAAACCTCTAGAATCCTCTTGCTCCGGCAAGCGCGGTCGACAATAGCATGTCTGGCTCCCAATCCATAATGTTGACACCTAAGCCTCGTAATTCGCTTATGAGAACATCTCTTTCTGTTTTTAGAACCTCATAACCCGTTCTGTCTAGTCTTCTAGCGTCGAATTCAAACTCAAGGCTAGAGGGCGACAGAACAGTTACATCGAAATCCCTAGCTCTAAAATCTCTTAGAGCATTGACAACCGTAGGGTCATCCTCTAGGTTTGAGAGAACTATAATTGGGCTTCCTTTGTTTATGTGTGGAAGAATCCTGTTTACAACCACCTGTAAGGGAATATTGCCTTTCGCCATTGCTCCAGCTAACTTTGTCAAAATAACATACAATTGCTTCTTTCCTGTATCACGATCTATGCTAACAACCTCATCACCGTAGGTAATCAAACCTACTGAGTCTCTTCGCCCTAGGAAATATTTAGCTAGACTAGCGGCCGCTCTAGTAGAATAAACTAGGGCGTTTCGGGAAACTGGGCCTGTCTCAGAAACAGCCCTTGAATCAACAATCAAGATAATATCGCTTACAGCATCTCTTTCCCTTTCATTTACCATCAAGCGACCACTGCGAGCATACGCTGACCAATTTATTGCTCTAAATGAGTCCCCATCGAAATACTCTCTCAAGGAATAAAATTCGGACCCTGGACCCGGTTGACGAATGTTAACCGCTCCTGTGAAAATCTTGGGGACTCTAGATTTAACAAAGGTGTCTTTCAAATCCTCCATCTTGGGAAACACCAGGAAGTCATTGTAGACATGCAATTCCTTTTCCTTGTGAAATAAGCCAAACGGATCTTGAACCCTAACAGCAACAGGCCCTAAACTATAGAATCCTCGCAGTGGGCACTCAACAGTATATTCAATGAAGGTCTCTCTCCTTGGCCCCAGTTCCATCAAAATATAATTCGCACCATCCTTTATTCTCATAACCTCGGGAACACGATCCTTAACCTCTAGAATTTTGCCAAGGGCCGAATTGTTCTGCATTCTTAGTGTTACAGAAACTTCACCATCTTCAAAAATTCTCGCACTGGACAACTTACGCATAGCAGACACGTTGGACAAAGATATGCCCTCCTCTCCAGTCCATTCTTCGGCACGGCGACCACTCGCAGCAACATCAGCATGTCCTCCAAACAATGCAGCCCATGTAAGGAATACAAAAATCACAACTGCTATGGTCACTAATTGAGAATTCCTCAGTGTCAAACCTAGCAAATACATTGCTACGGCCAATGACCCTAACATTGCACTTTTGCGACTCCACATACTACGTCACCTTGGATAATTTGAGTGAAATATCAGACTGTTGGAACAGGTACTTCTCTCAAGATTGTTTGGATTACTTCTCCCGACTCTAAACCTTTTATCTGGTGTTCTGGTTTCAAAATAATTCTGTGAGCTAGAGCAAGTTCAGAAACTGTCTTTATGTCATCCGGTGTAACGAAATCACGACCTCGTAAAGCAGCGGCTGCTCGGGAGGTTTTCAGAAGTGCCTGAGAACCACGAGGTGAGGAACCGACCAATACTCTTGGGTCCTCTCTTGTTCTTGTTACAATTTCAACCATATACATTCTCAGAGCTGGGTCGACATAAATGTCTTCACAAGCCTGTTGCATTGCAATTACACGCTGCGGGTCGGTTATTACGTCGACGTCTACTGCATCCTTTCCACGATTGATACGTCTAGCGAGAATCTCATCTTCATCGGCACGATCTGGATAACCTACACTCATCTTGAACATGAAACGGTCCAATTGAGCTTCAGGTAGTGGATAAGTACCTTCCTGTTCAACAGGGTTTTGTGTTGCCATAACGATGAACGGTGCTGGTAATTTATGAGTGACTGTTCCAATAGTCACCTGCTTTTCCTGCATTGCCTCAAGCAGAGCTGCTTGGGTTTTAGGAGGAGCACGATTTATTTCGTCAGCAAGTAGTAAGTTGCAGAACAACGGACCAGGTTTGAATGTAAATTCTCCTTTCTTTGCATCATAAATATTAGTTCCTGTAATGTCCGCTGGTAACAAATCCGGTGTGAACTGAACACGTTTGAAATCACACCCTAAGGCGTCTGCAAACGTATTTGTCATCAAAGTCTTCGCTAATCCGGGGTAATCTTCGAATAGCAAATTTCCATTAGACAATATATTAATCAATACATTGTCTATAACGTGGCTTTTTCCTATAATTACCTTCTGAACTTCGGCACTGATCGCCTGAGCAATGGCTCCTACTGCTTGGAGACGCTCGCGGACTTCAGGGCTACTTTGGTGTCTAGGCTGTGCCTGTGCCGGGGCTGGTGCTGCAGGGACTGGTGCCGGAGCTGCTGGGGCTGCTGGGGCTGGTGCCGGAGCTGCCGGAGCTACTGGAGCAGGCGCTTGAGGCGCTGCTGGGGCTGGTGTCACTGCTGGCATTCCTGCTGGTGCAGGTGGGGCCGGCGCAGGGGGGGCTGCTGGTGGTGGTGGTGCTGGCTGCATGTGTTTTTTACCTCCTTAGTTTACTTT
The DNA here is from genome assembly GCA_002507425.1 of Euryarchaeota archaeon UBA53. Taxonomy (GTDB): domain Archaea; phylum Thermoplasmatota; class Poseidoniia; order Poseidoniales; family Poseidoniaceae; genus MGIIa-K1. Next base: position 1,873 of record DAZU01000067.1, on the reverse strand, counting down.
CCCCAACGTCGAATTTGCTGCAATAATTGCCTCAATTCTTCATTGGAATAGGAACGTTGTTGGGAATACAACAACTCAATCAGGCGAGGGTCTTTGACCATTGATTGAACCTCGCTGGGTGTTTTTCTAATCATCTCATCACGCGTGAGATCGTTAAATTGACGAACTTTCGCCATCAAAGATTCTCGAACACGTGGGATGTATTGATTTGGGTCAACTTTGTTTGGTCTCTCTCTAAATCTTGTCAAATCAAATACGTGTCTCCAGTTTTCTTTTTCTGGAACTACCATAATTGCGATAGATAAAAGAGCAACTAAATTTAAAATTATCAGCCACTTTAGTAGAGTATCACTGGTAAGCATTACAATCGCTCCAATAGCTTCAGTAAACGGTGATGACACAGCTGATGTAACATGTCTTGATTCATCAAATACGATGTAAAAATTACTATTTTCACTAGTGATAACGGTTGATATCTCTTCGTTATCGTGCTCCATCATATCCCTGATCATTGTTACGAAGTAATCTTGATTGCCATTCCACTCTGTATTTCCAGTGCCGTTGTTTGACAATAAAGAATCCCAACAAGGTCGCTGACCATAAAATACAGATTCACACTGTTCTTTGCCGGTGACTTCTGCATCAGCATCGTCCCAAAGGTGGTTTGCAAAGACCGAATGATCGGAAATGAAGACTATACTACCGGTTACATCAACTTCACCCTCGCGCACGCCCTTAATTTGGTCAACTACTTCGATTCCTGGATAATCCATTCTTACTATCAGTCCGGTGTTATTTCCTCCAAGAACAGGGTTGTTGCGGTTATTAGGATCCATATCTTCTCTAGCGATGAAAGCCGAACCCGAGGCATGTGCTAATATCTTGGTATCTCTTGTTGAGTCATCAGCGTTTTCAAGGACCTGAATTGCTGTTGGTCTGTGGAACAGTATAGGAAGCGCACATTTGTCGTATTTGCTGCTATCTTCTAGATCATCGTTTGTGCAATACTCTCTTCTTTCAAACTGGTCATCCCACACTTTGTTGACGCCTGCAACGGCCCAAACTTTCCTTTGATCAGAGGGAGTGGCCACGCCGTTATCCGTGACTTCATAGTAACGATTGGGGTCAACTACCGGAGCGTCGAAGAATTTCACATCAAATTTTTCGGCGACTGTTTGAGCGTTTGTCGAATTTGCTGCAATAATTACCTTTCCACCCTTCTGCGTAACGAAATCGTGAATGGCATCTGCTTCTGCATTGTCAAACGGCTTTTCAGGAGCTGCCACAACCAACATAGTTCGATGTGGCTCTCTCCAATCATTAACCAACATAGGGGTTGACATGGTATTAGCAACCACGTAATTCTTGCCTTCATCTCCTAATGATGACCTCATGGTAGAAATCTGTTGATACTGTAAATTTGTGTCTCCATCTGTTACATATGCGGAGTATACTGTATCTTTATTTGATGATGTAATTATAATAATAGTAGTTGATAGTAAAAGTGCAACGATGAAGCCTGCTAATAGCCAAGTCTCTAACTTAACTTTAGATGACTCTCCGTCTGTCATTTCCAGCACCAAATAATCCGCTACGTTGAAACGTAGTATTCATCGGAACTTCACTACACTCATATAGATTATCGTGGCTTGCTCAGATTAAAAAATTGATATCATCTTTAGTATTATAGTATCATTTCTTAATATGACTAGTAATTCATTCGATTTTGCCGGAAAACAGCAGCAAATATCACAATTATTACACAAAATAAGAAGGAATGTGCAGTTAATGAATTATCTTCTACCTCTAGCCCATTGGAATTTTGGGTCGGTGAATTGTCATCAGATTCCTGTTGAGAATTGTCGCTTTGTGA
>DAZU01000006.1 GCA_002507425.1 Euryarchaeota archaeon UBA53 | reverse complement strand
GAAGAAGGAATGCAATTGCTAGATGAACTTGGCTGGCCGAGGGAAAGCGATACAACACACCCGACTTTTGGTGACAAAAAAAGAGCTTTGATATTGCTTGGAAAATTGAGAATTATACGACTATTCAACTACATTAGAAAGAAAAAGTATTATCCACCTGCGGAACTTGAAATTGAGAAAATAAATCAATTTGATTTGAAGTTATACAACTCAATGAGAGAATAAATCCGGGCCTATACCTGTCTTTATGACTCCGTCTTCCCATGTCCCTCTATACATTAACATCGTTTGGAAAGGGATAGCGATTTTACCTTCTGCATCAATTGCTATAACCCCTCCTCGTCCTCCTAACGGTGCAACCATGTTCAACATGTTATTGCAAGCACTAGAAATTGATTCACCAGCTCTAAATCGCGCAGCAACCTCATGAGCAGCACATGTTCGAATGAATGCTTCACCTACTCCCGTGCATGAAACTGCAACTTTATTGTCAGCCCAAGTACCAGCACCAATAATCGGTGCGTCACCTATTCTTCCATTTGGTTTTCCAGTCATCCCTCCAGTGCTAGTAGCAGCAGCTAGATTTCCCAAATAATCAATCGCAACAGCACCCACTGTTCCCATCTGCTCTGTATCGTGATCGAGGACTGCTTTGTCATCTTCATCTGTTGAACCGGGTTTAGCTTTCGAATCTTTCCATTTTTGCCATTGAGCTTTTCTAAGACTGGTTCTAAGCCATTCTTGCGTGACTTGTTCAACCCCTCTTTCTACCGCAAAATCGTCTGCTGCGTCTCCATTCATCATTACTGGCCAGCCATTATCTAATACCAGCCTAGCAGCTCTTATTGGACTCCTAATCTTTGTAACATTCACTACTGAGCCAGCAGAATAATCGCTTCCATTCATTATACTAGCATCCATGGTAATGCTCCCATCCTCAGTAAGAACGGAGCCTCTTCCAGCGTTGAACAGAGGCTCATCCTCTAGCATCTCAACGGCAATAGTAACTGCTTCTAGGGCAGTGACTCCACTTTCAAGTAGGGAGCCAACTCGAGACAAAACCCCATACATGCATGCAATTCTGTCAGGGTCTAAATCTGTGGGGCCTTTCCAAGGCCCATCTCCGCCAGCCCCTCCATGAATGGCGAGAGCCACCATGCTCTCACCTCAAACTCTGGTTACAGAGACTATCTGTTGAGGTTGTGCAGGTCTATCCCCTGGCAATTTTTGACATTGCTCAATAGATTTTACGACATCCATTCCTTCAACAACTTCACCAAATATTGCATGGTTTCCATTTAGCCAGGGAGTTGCAACGGTTGTAAGGAAAAACTGTGAACCACCGGTATTTCTTCCTGCATTAGCCATGGATAGGACACCAGGGCGGTCATGTTGCATTGCTAGCGCGCTGGCTTCGCACGGAATCTTCCATCCCGGTCCTCCAGTTCCAGCCATTCTGCTCATAGGATCTTTAGAATGAGGACATCCGCCCTGTATCATAAATTGTTCAATGACCCTGTGAAAATGTAAGCCATTATAATATCCATCATCCACTAAACGTAGGAAATTAGCAGTCGTATCTGGGGCTTCATCCGTGAATAATCGTATCTTGATATTTCCGGTACTGGTTTGCATCATGACGTCGGTCATGTGCAGGTCTAAGCAGAGCCTGTTGATGACACTTACTATGTTCCTATCACTGATTTAGCCAAGGACGGAAGTGTTGGTCAGCATACGCTCTAGCTTGTTCAGCTGTGTAGCCATGTGCTAGCAGTTGCTGCTCATATTCAAGCTGCTGCGGAGTTATGCTTGAATCTCCAGCGGCCATGCCCACAACCGGGTCATTGAATGCAGCATTTGCAAATGTATCATCAGCTATGTCTCCTGAACGGCTCTTCCTTACGATTAGTAGTGATAGTATGACTATGACAATGACGCCTGCACTAATCCCACCTATCATAACCGTGTTAAAACCACTCTTTGACGAATCTTCCGTTGATTGCTCTTCATCATCGCTAGAAGACTTATCATCAGAATCTTGGTCAGTTGTTGTATCTATGTTACATCCATTTGAATCTACTTCTACCCCGCTGTCGGTCGAGTCACAAAGGTCAAGAGAATCGCCTACTCCGTCGCCATCACTATCTATCTCACAACCGTCATCTTGCACAGTTACACCTTGCGGACTATTGGGACATAGGTCGTCAGAATCCTGAACACCGTCACCATCAGTATCTACGAACACTGGCGGACAACCATCTCCACCATCGCCATTCTCAATACCGTAAATTCCAGGGCATTGGTCGCCATCATTTCCGCTAATATTGTCTCCAAAGCCATCTTCATCTTCGTCAATCCATTGCGTTTCATCTAGTGGAGCGAAATCGTTTGCATTTGACCACCCATCAGCATCTAAATCCGGGCACCCATACCTGTCTCCAAAACTTTCACCGAACTTGTCTGGACATTCGTCGATAATTCCATCACCTGTATCTGTTGTGTTATATCCATCTCTATCCTGATCGTTGGCCCATATTTGGTCCTCATTCTGTATTTCGAAATATTCACCAATTAACTCATTATTCATGATATCATCTTCGTGAATCATAATATCCATGTTGACCAAAACTCTGCAGGAATATAGCCCGGTAGGGGTTGATGAATTGATGTATGTAGAAGATGATCTCTCTAGAACAATTTCACCATAAGTCGCAAATGAGGTAATTGTTGAGGAATCAATTTCTTCTAGGACTAAACCATTAGAATCAATTAATTCAAG
>DAZU01000113.1 GCA_002507425.1 Euryarchaeota archaeon UBA53 | reverse complement strand
TGGATTGACAGTACTAGATTGCATCTGAATAATGATTACTCGTGGACTCCATTCTTAGTAATTGGAATCCTTGCGACCGCATCAATCGGTAATATCCTGTTCGGATTGCTTGCATATGCTGCAAGGCAAGACGGTGTTGAAGGCTCTAGAATTATGCTAATTGGCTCAATTTTCCTCGGAATACAGGTTATTGTAAACGACCTAATTATCTGGTCTGCCAAATTTCCTTGGTAATCTACAACTCATTTCGAACTTTGATCTAAGTCTATTACTCAGTTTACGAGTTCAATGGCGAACCCATTGTTCTGTATTTTGGTCTCGCCAATACCAGATTTCGCTACCTTGTGGATGCTCTATCCACTCATAACCATCATCGCCCCATGCGCCCTGCCAATTAACGTCAGGCCGATCTTGTCGGAGAGGCATGGGACTATTTTTGCGCGACATTGAGGATGAGATATGAGAATATTCATCATCTGCATCGCCATAATCATCATCATCCCATTCTTCGTATTTATCGCGAGCAAACGCTTCCATTTTCATAAATACTATTCCGCCGACCAAAATAATAGCCCCACTAAGTAGAGTAAGGTAGAATGCGTAAGACAATCCCCACTCCCGTTCGTTTGGTTCCAAGCCATTGTTGAGGTCAGGCATCATAACAAACCATACAATTGGAGCGGCGAATACAATGATACCAGATATCGAACTAACCAGTGTTACAATCTTTCCAGGGATGTAACCAGCTAAACTAACACAAGCAAACAAAAGAGTCAACCCAAGCATCCCAAGTCCTCCGGTTATTATTGAATAAGTGGTAGATCCTGCCGAATCCACCTCACACATGTCATCCTCTTCCGCATTTTCAGTATCTTTGCAGTCAATCGAGGAGGTATTTGCTGCTAGGGGTCGTTGTAAAAGTTCGAATTTTTTGTCTATTTCCAAATCAAAACAACGATTATCTTCGTCACATTCTTCATAATACGAATACAGAGAAGCTTCCTGTAAACCAATTTCCATGTCAGTTTTAGAATCGTATTCAACAGGTCCAAATTCATCCTCTGCAACGAACTTCTCTGAATGTGAATAAGTTGTCCATGAAGTGCTTCCTAGCATGCTGAACGTAAGATATGCACCCATTGAACATATGAGAAATCCAATAATGAACTGCCTAAGGTTAGTACTATTCACAAACTTATGTAGAATCAGTAGCCTATTAGTCTTGATACCTAATAATCTGAACTTTTATCCGAGTTTGAGAGGGGGCAGAGTTTCATTTTTCTGCAATCGGGTATCTGTTCGCACTTTCTTGGTCTGTTTTAGTTCTTAATTTCGATAACATTACAAAGTGAGTTTCCAGAGGTATGCAAGGGCGTCGTCTGTACTGCCCTTACCCTCTTCAAACATTCCCGTGCCTATAGTAGCTCCGGGTTTGAACAACGTGTAGGTCTTGTGTATTGCATCATACCACAAGTAAGACCCCTCGGGGTGAATATTTACTTTCCAGTGCTCTTTTGCAATCATTACGATTTCTCTTAGCTTATCTAAATCATTAGCATCCTCAAAACTAATCTCTTGTCCATCTACATTTACTGTCGTAATCTGAGGCAAACTAAATCGAACTTTTTCAATAGTATTTTCACTTTCTCGTGGGGTTTCATGTTGTGGCATCTCATTTCCTAATTCCTGAAGTAGGGTTTGACCATGCTTTGATACATTCCTAGTTACTGTTTTAATGATAAAAAGGAACAAGGACAAGATAATACTTAGACCGCAGAAATAAATTGATAGTAGCATTGGCTCACTGGGTGTATCAGTCCAAACCATAACAGATCCTACAACAAATATTTGAAATTCTTCATCATTACTTGAATTAAATGTGATATTTTCTTGGAAACTGATGAGTTGATCATCGGGTAAAATCATCGCAAACCGTTCCGAATCATTTAGCCTATGTCTTTCAGATTCAGTTTCCCAATCTCTCCATTCAAATGAATCAAAACCGTACCAACCGCAAGAATACTCGATGTCCTCAGATTCACAGACTCTAACAATGAAATTTTGATTTTCCACATCAATCTCAGTATTGTTGGCCATTCCTTTTTCGACGTAAATACCTACTTCTTTATTTCCAGAATATTCATCTACAGAATATTCAAACGTTTCATATTGAGATCCTTCCCAAATTACCTCTATTCGTTCGTATACATTATCACCGGGGTCCTCTAAGGTGTAAATCACGATTTCTGGGAAAGTTAAGACCGCACCTGCTAGTAGTAAACCAATAACGTACTTAGATAATCTGTCTATCACATTGAGAAATCGTGCTGCAGAAAATGTTCCCACTTCAGCATCTTCAATACCAGTCACGTTTTCTCGCAGATGTGCCCAGCAAATAATTTTGATTGATACAAATATGTTCATTGCTAGAATTTAGATAAATCCGGGATTTGCTTTATATGCCATACAACTATGGCAGATTAGTGAACAATATGAGAAAGATTGCCACAATTCTTTGTTTGACTATTTTGAGTAGCTCGCTTGCAGGATGCCTATGGAACGATGATGATGTTGGAATATCATTTTCTGATTGCCCGTCCTTCTGGCACGTAGAATTTTTCGACTTGAGTAACGAAGGTTTCGGTTCTTGGGATGGCGTAGTTGAATTCACAGATTCAAATGGAAATTCTGAGGTTTTGGAGTTTTTTTCCAGTAACAAAAAATATGTCACGTTAGATGATTCACTTGATTGGAATCTAGAATATACTTTCTGGGAAGATGATATTGGATTCATTGTAGGTGATACTGTGTATGGCGGAAACAACGAGAATGGAGAGTCTGGGACAATTAAGTTGGATTTAGTAAGGAAATACGCAGCTAGCACAAGTAATGATATGCCAATTTCATTTTCTTGTAACGATTCTAACTGGCATATCAAATTCGTAGACCAGAGTAATGAAAACTTTGGTGGATGGGGAGGCGAAGTAGAATTCTTTGAGGTAGGCAATGAGGAAGATACCTATTCATTCGAGGACTTTTCCAGTGAGATGAAGTACGTTACTCTAGAGGATTCTAAAGTTTGGAAGATGAGATACACTTTCTATGAAAGTGATATTGGATTCATTTACAACGGCGAATC
>DAZU01000072.1:15203-25588 GCA_002507425.1 Euryarchaeota archaeon UBA53 | reverse complement strand
CTCTATTACGATAACTTATTTGAACCAATCAGCTTTTGAGTTGAATTCGGAAAATGAAACAGCTAAATCGGTTCTCATATGGACGCAAAACGAGCAAGAAACTGTTCACTTCAACTTATCTGATACGCAAGTAACAATCAATCATCAACTAAATCTCGGCGGCACATACTACGTCACTGCTTTTGACAAAAATGGTAACGAAATACACAGACATGTAAAAGCTTCTTTATCAGGTTTGATGGTTAAAACAATAGTTAATTCTGGACAACACGAAATCGCTTTACTAAACGATGCGAGGTATGATAAATATTCAAATGAACCTTGGTCAATAACATCACCACCTGATTTAAACATAGAAGAATTATTTGACGGAACTATTCGTGTTAGTATGTCTCTAAGAACTGTAAATACGGAGGGGGCCCTGCCAGATGGTAGGAGAGCAAATTTCGACCTTAATTCAGTTGGTCCTTTGAGTCTTTTTACAGGGGATGCATGGAATTTTAGATTTGGATTTGAATCAACTCTGGGGTCGACCATTACTCCACAGTTAAGCGAAACCTGGTTAACAGACTACACACTTCATAGGGCCGCTGGAACATTAGATCAACACAGAGGGATAAGCCCTTGGCAAAGAACCAGCGGAATTGACGGACTCACTGTTGATGGGGGTAACTCAGTGATTGACCTTGAAGTCGACCTAGAGATTGTGGAGGTGAGCGAATGATCCCTAGTTCCTGTCAGCGTGATGAGGAAGGAGTAAGTGCAGCAGTAGCAACTGTGTTGTTATTTGGTGGTGTAATTTCAATCATTAGCTTAATGTTATTGTCACTAATGCCAGTTATTCAAGAACTTGAGGGATCATTGAAGAGGAATGACATGCAAGCCCAAATGGAAGTTCTAGGGCACGAAGTCACAGTGTTATCCGAATCAGGCTTGCCTGGAGATTCTTCCGAAGTTGAAATAATCCCAGTGGATGGAGAGTTAAATTGGGACCGGTTAAGAGGCGGTATGTGGTATTCGTCATCATGGTATGAAGGTGATTACTTTCGTATTGATGATTCTCTAGACCTTGACAGAGATATTGACATTATCCACAATGGAGGAAACATACAGGCAGTTTGCTTTGATGATCTGCGTCTAGGCCCTGATCGACCATTTATCTTTACTCCTAACAACCAAACTGATTCGGTTCTTGTAACACCTAAACATGGACTTTCAATACCACTGGGGCCTGTAAATATAGAGCAGGGAGATAAGCAGTATTCACTGTCAATTGGAGATGTATTAAGATTGAGTACTGAAGAAAAGATATACTCTAGTCACGACCTTAGCGGTATTCAAACCAAAGGTGAAGCGGGTTCAATTTTAGTAACACCAACAAAAATTAATCCTGCCACAGGTAAAGGTCAACATTGGGCTATTCCACTATATGCTGGAGAGACACAAATCGAACTTTTCGCCAACGATGATTTGCTTATCCAGTGGACCATTGGAGAAAATGAAGACACAGATTTGGCCATAAAATCCTCAAGTGTAGGAGTTGCAAATTCATGGCAAAAACAACTTACATTGAGCGAAGATGGTTTGTTAGAAATTATGACCGATGTTGATGCCCATCTGATAGTGACTACTGGTGGGAGTGGTAAAACATACCTCATTGGAGAGGAAGGAAGTTTTTATTCAAAGAAATTCATAACTCCGAATAGTAACGGCAATCTTACAATCTCAAATCCAAATGAAAATGAGGCGACAATCACATGGAAAAATGGCGGAATCTCAGTACCATCAAACCAAGTCATTACAATAGATTGGCCGCCTTCAAACGCAATAAGTTCATTACAAATTTTAAGTAGCGAAAATGTCCTAATTCAATGGTCTACTGGAGAACACGGTCTAACAAAAGTTCCATCTATTGACACTGGGCAATTAACCGGTTTGAGTTTTTTAACCAATAACTCTGGACTGATAATAAATGAAACCTCAAAATACGGAGATTACCGCAGCGTTTTGAGTATTAAGGGCGACTCGGGTAGTATAAATCTTGAAGATGATGGATCTGGAAGGTGCATTTCTGTCAATATGACCGCGTCAGGATGGATATCAACGACTCTTCCATGGAAATCAATGAACGGCCTTCCTGAGGGTGAGATTATATCAGCATGGAGACAGGGAGATCATCCAGCTAGTTTCCGGATAAATTTAATTGGACAAGAGGGCGATGCAACCCACGCTAATCTAGCGACAGCTTGGGCATTCCACACCTCGAGATTAACCTATGAATTTGACACATCGATAACTGGACTAGAGGTTGCTTGGAGTGGCGGTGCAATCGTGACTAATCATCCAGAATTACAGCCTTCTGTATTGAAGGGTCCAACTGAAAGGCAGGGCCCTGGGCCAAGGTTTAGCGCTACAATACCATCTCTTCACCCAACCCAAGCCTCCGCAACAGGAGGGGGTGCTATGACTCTGGATATACAACTCACAATGCGAGAGAGTCTAGTATCAGCTCAAGTCTATGATTTGCGTAGGGCGTGGGTTGGGCCATATGGAGACGCTGTTGCAGCATATTCTAGCACAACATTGGAAACATCTGAAGACTGGATTTTATATCCACAAAGACTAGATTTGTTGCAAGATTATGTAGGGTGGGTTCCGGTTCCATCCTATGGTCCAAGCGAAGCAGTATGGCATGCAGGTGGAGAACCAATACAATTCAATTTACAAATTAGTAGTCTTGATGTAGAGATGAAGGAGGTGTCTTCTTGACAAGTGATCTAGTCAAAGATGAAGCAGGTGCAAGCACAGAACTGGGCTACATTTTCACTTTCTTATTAGGGGTATTATTCCTCTCAATTTTCAGTGTCTGGGCCTTTGGCCTTGAGACCTCAACTAGAGAAAACTGGAATACAACCGCTGTGGATGTGAACATGGCAGATTTAGCAGCAGCCGTGGAGAGAGCAGACTTAGCTAGCAGAGAGGACAGTAGTGTAAGATATGCTGAGGCTGTAAAATGGCGATTAACCGAGGCAGACGAATCAGAATTCGTACTAACTCTAGACGATATGGGTTTACATTTAGATCACCCAGAGAATGAATTGGATAGAGATGTCTCGATTTCTGCTACTAGTGATGGAAATTACACTGGTAGAATAACCCTATCTGGAATAAGCGAAATATGGATCGTTTATGAGGATGGAATGACATACTTATCTGGCAATCGGCCGGAGTTCTAATCATCTTCCCATTACGGCTGAATGGACCATCATTTGCACTTCCCTCATCCTAGTTTGTGCACCTAATTCTCTGAAGACAGATAGTGCTCTTTGCAAGTATTCCATTCTTCTTTGGCGATCGGGAGCTACTCCTCCAAGTCGAGCTAATAACTCACCAATTTGCATCCTTAAGTCATTGGCCTCTGAGATAACTAGTGCTTCTCTATATCTTTCAAGCGCTTCTTCAATTCTACCACTATCTTGCAATACTTCTCCTAGTAATATTGAGACCTCAACCAACGCCAAAGGCTCTCCTGCTTCTCCCATTGTTGATAGTGCTTCGGTATAGTGGTGGAGGGCGAGTTCGGCATCGTCAGACTTTGCGTAATATCTGCCCAAAACCGCTTGTGCCCTTGCATGTAATATTACATCGCTAGACTCCTCTGAACGTTCAAATGCTGAAAGGGCATGATTGCGTGCTCTGTCATTTTCTCCTAAGTCCAGCAATGATCTTGCCAATACAATCTTTGCAGGTATCAGTGCTTCTGAATCGTCCTCTGAAAGAATTTTTTCAACTTCATAATATGCTTCCAAAGCCTTTTCCTTATTTCCTGTTCTTCGTAATATGTAACCCATGTTACTGTATGATCTAGCAGCTCCTAGTGCGTCACTCATTGAGATGTATAACTCAAGAGCTTCTTTATGCATGGAAAGGCTGTTGTCTGATTCTCCTCGCTTCAAGGCGATATCTGCAAGGTTGGACATTATGTCCGCAACAACATCGCTTTGACCGGTAGATTCCGCAGGAGTTTTGGCATCTGTGAACGCTTTCTCTGCTTCGTCGAACCGTCCTAAGAGTGACAATACTTCTCCGCGCAATCTGTCTATACGGCAAGCATTCGAATCGCCTATTGAGGTCTTGTCAACAAGTTCTAACAGACCCAGCAACTCTATGTGACCTTCCTTGATTAGATCTCTACCTTGTTCTACTATTATTGATGCAGCGTCTTCATCGCGAGATGATGATATCAAATGATAAATTAATTCCAGAGATGTTTGGCTGTCAGATTTCTGTTTCTCATACCAAGCGACTGCCTTGAAATGTAGTTCTTCCTTTGATTGTTTGTCGAGACTCTGTAAGAGGAACTCTCTTATCAAATCATGAACATCATATGTGTCGGAATCTGCTTGTCGTGCTAATCCCGATTCTACAAGAGTATCTAATTCATCAACATTCAATCCTTGCTCGGTTATAGCATTTAACTGGACAGGCTCTCTAAACACAGATAGTGCTCCAAGCAACCTTTTTTGTTCACCTGATAATTTTGAGAAAATCTCGATATTAACATAATTCTCTAATGATTCGTGGAAAGCACCAGCAGACGCACCTCGGTTAATTAATTCTAGAACAAGTGGATGACCACGTGATAAAGAGTGAATATACAGCAATTTTTCCTGATCTAAATCAGTGAAAGCAGACAGCAGTGACCTGGTGGAATCTTGATCTAGTCCTTCAAGAGGTAACACTAGAGAAACTATTCTTCCATCCGCATCCTTTAGTGGAACTACTTCTTTGAAAGATCGTGAAAAAATTACTAAGCCAATATCTCCCTCACATTCCACCAATCCACGAGAAAGTGCTTGTATAGTTTGATGCAATACCTTGTCACTCACTTTGTGATAATCATCGATAACAATTAATGCAGGAGAATTTGCAAGAGAATCGATGATAATTTTTGCTGCATCTGCTGCTTGTGGGACGGGAGTAGCAGAAATGTAATCTGCAAGAATTGAATCTCCAATATTTGACAACCAGTCTGCGATACTTTCGAAAAACGCTCTACTACCATCCCAATCTTGGCATCTGTGATATAGCAAATTTCTCCTGTGCATGAAACTTTCAATAACCTTAGCTGCCATTGAAGTTTTGCCGATTCCTGCTATCCCGGGAACCATCAGTGTCGAAGACCGTGCTTCCAATAAGTTGACCATATTTTCCAGTTCTGTCGAGCGACCATAGAAATGTCTCAGCCTTGGAAGATCTCCTAAACTTGTGACGAGCTGCTTTTCAACGTGTTTGGATAAATCTCTTTCCACTAAATCCGCTGACAGTGAACGAACATCTAGCACTCCATTATCATCGAGGTAACGAATTACATCAACCGGGCGCATTGTGAAGGGTAGCTTATCCTGAATTTCTCCTAAAGAAGAGGATATCGAGTTTCCACCGGGCAATATTGCTCTAAGTGGAAATTGACGCAGCCGCTTCCAAGTATCTTCAGCCAAATTCATACCGGAATCTGTTAAGAAGTATGCTTTCCTTTTCCTGCTAACACCTTGAACGTGCGCTTGTCTTTCGATTAACAACCCTTGGTCCTTGAGGCCTGCGATTGCCCTTGGGACGTTAGATCTTGCAATCGCAACAGCATTTGCGATACCCATTTGTGATAGAGAGAATGGTACCTCAACAGAGTTCATGAAATCCGAAAAATCCGATAAGTGTAACAATATCCTTTCTTGGACTCCAGGTTTTGGCCGAGTTACCATACTATCCCCTTGACCTTACTCCTCTTAGATTGTTGTGTATTTCCGTGCGAAATCACTCGCTAGGTGGTTTGTAGTTTGGATCTGCAACCCATTGGTTGCTTTGAGCGTCCCAAATCCACCCCGGATGTTGAGGTTGTGCAGCAGGCACGGGAGCAGGTGCAGGCGCTAATTCACCTGCAGCTTTTTCCACAGCCCTTGCTTTAGCCCAGGCATATGGATCTTCCTCTTTTTGCTGTTCTGCAGACGTTTCTTCATCATCCTCATCAAACTCCTCAACTTCCAAGAAGAAGTATGCACCAACGCCCAGCAAGAGTAATACCGCTACTATTGCTATGACAATCCACAACCATGTAGCAATACCATCTGTTGAGGATTTCCCATTTTGAAGTTTTATAGCATCCCCACTAGCGCCGATTGTCTGACCATCTTGTTGGAAATAAATGTCATACGATCCTTCGTCGCCTAACTGAGCAGACGAGACCTGCATTGTCCAGGTTCCATCTACATTGATTACTGTGCTATTTAGCAAGATATCACCGCTCACGAGACGAGCCTGAACCTGTGATCTTGGTAATCCGGTTCCAGAAAATTCAGCCGGATCATCAAAAGTAACTCCTCCACTATCTGTTCTATCAACAGTAAATTCGACACCTTGAACAATGAAATTCACTGCATACGAGTATACTATCGAATCGTAAATGTCTCTTGCTTCAAACATTACCTGTGGCAAAGACCATTCGCTAATATCAGAAGTGGTAGTGTAAATTGAATCCATTGGATTGTAAATCGCTTTACCATCAGCAGTTATTCGTATATGTTGCGAGTAACTGTCGTCAATAGCACTGGAGGGGTCATCATAGATATCGAATACCATATGAGTTTCCTCTGGACCTACTCCGTCCGAATCATTGAAGAATTCAAGTAGATTAATTTCTGCACCAATCCCACACTTGTCATATGCTGTTGATTTTTCGTCACAGAATATCTTAATGGTTGATAACCAGCCATCAGGATTGAATGTTGGCGCAATATTGTCAGCATCAGTTGGGTTGTCTATTATTATCCTTACAGTAGTAATTTGTGAATAATCTACACCATCATAGGATTTTGCCGATATTTCGTATTGCTGATCGTGTATCAATTTGCTTGTATCCCAATTTGTAGTCCAAGCTCCATTGGGTTGGAAAGTTGTTACAGGGTCGGGCCCATCATTCAATTCAATTCCACTGGCTAGATCAAATATTGTTATCTCTACTCTTGTTACTTGACCATCATTATCCCTTGCAACACCGCTGATTACCGTATCCTTTGATGCACGAACTGTTTCCATTGGTAGTGGATCACTGACTTGAATGATAGGAATTCTGTTATCATTGTCTATCTCTAATGTCACAGTGTCAGGATTACAAATATCTATGCTCTGTTGACAATAGTTTGAGTCGCTCGCCCAGACTTGGAAAGTGTAAGACCCACTTGGCAGTGATGAGAAATTCCACGAATCTGCCCATACACTTCCACCACCGCTATTTGCTGCATAATTTGCTGAGTAATTGTTTGGCCCTACAACGGAGAACCAAATATCACGAATATCATTTCCCTGAACACCAGAATAATCATCAGATGCTGTTCCACTGAAAAGGACTTCTTGCCCTGAGTGAGTAGACCCATTTATCGGTGACTCCAAATTGATAGTTGGAGGATTTATATTCAATTTGAAAATTCTCGTGGTTGTCGCAGATTCGTCAAGTCCATCGTGGGATTTGATTCTAAATGTTACATCCTCTTCAAAGTGATTTGACATATCCCAATCAAAACTCCATGTCTTGAATGGCCAGTTCGACATACTGACTTCCCCATTTGCACCAGAGGTGTCTGTTGCAAGATACCAGTCTAAGCTACCATGCGGTTGAATTTCAACTCTTTTTATTGCACCAAACTGCTTCATTACTGAATCATAGTCGTTAAAGTAAGGTCCTTCTATACCATCGAAGGCCGAGCCCGTGACAGTTATTGTCCTTGCAAAGGAAGTTCCGTCTATTTGGTTAACGCTCACGGAAGGGGCAAGATTGTTCAGATTGATTACCTCATCGACCATTCCCGTTAATGTAAAGTCGTGGTCCGATGTTCCTTTTCCGAACTTTCTGGCTTCGACCGTGTATGTTGGTAGCTCTCGATTGCCATTCTGGCAGTCAGGATCTTGACCATCTTTTAACGTGTCACCATCATTATCGATTCCATCCTCACACGAGTCTTCCCCATTACCATTTGCATCTCCAACTGCGACGTGATCCCAGTTTGTGTCTATGTGGAAATTAGAAGGAAGTGTTACCCATGGAGTATATCCAAACGAATCAGTTGTCATATTATACAGTGGTTTACCGTTTGCATCTTTTATCCTAACCAATGCGTCACTTACCTGTGAGTTGTCAGCCTTTACTTGGTAGCGAACCAGCTCTCCTTGCTCGACTTGAACACCCCATGCTGTATTTTGATTCTGAATGTGTATTTTCGATCTGTCGAAGTTTTGAACATCAGCATAGGTGAATGTAGTTGCATTATGATTTACTTCCATAGATAGCGGCATAAATCTTGGTGGCCATTCCGATGTTGGTGGCGCTGCAATACACTCGTCGTTGTCAAATGGACACTCTGCACCGCCCCATGATAGTTGCACTGGATACATTTCTCCAGCGCCTGGGTCGGGCATGAACTCACTTTGGACGGCAACTCTTGATTCTGTGACATTGTATATCTGTGAAGCGTTACTGTATGTGTTCTCTGAGAAATATCCTATCGACCCATACTTGTTTCCATAATTATCATCATAAAGGGAAATGTTGGCAGCAAATCCCCCGACTTCAATGTTATTTCGTTGAGCATTCACAATTCCACCTTTAATTCTAAAGCCATCACCATTGTTGCTTGTGACGGTATTGTCAATGAATGTAGCCGAAGACATGTAAACGTGGAATGCAGGACATGCGAAGTCACCACCATACATGTATTGCGACGTGCATGTGCCACTGTTGTTTGAAATTACGTTGTTTGCAAAGTATAATCTCGCTTTTGTGGGGGCAGGAACGTTCCATCCCTGGTCCTTGTGGTGATATTCACCAATCAAAACAGGCTCTTTTGCTGTATTCATAATAGTGTTATTCTCTGCTACAACATCAGACTCTCCATATACCCAGAATCCATTCCATCCACCGATTGGACCGATTGTGTTTTCGTTTGCAGTAACAATTGACGACCTAATTCCAAAACCAGATCCTTCAGAGACACCTGAAATGACGTTTCTTTCGGCAATGACTATTGCACCATCATAGGCTGTTATTCCTGCACCTTCCGAAGGTGTAATCGTATTATCTGAAATTACAAACGTGTAGTCTTGATCGTTTGTAGACAAATGCGAATTTGTGTCAACAGCGTTACACTTGGTTGCTATCGTAGAGTTTGTAAGAAAACCACTGCTAGCTCTCAGGAAGGCACCATAGGAATTTTCAGTGATGGCTATATTATCCATTCTTACAAACGAATTTTCTAAGTATACTGCGGAGCGTCCACCTCCTTGTGTACCACAGTCGGTTTCTTCACCAGTAAATGCTGAATTCAAAATCTGCATCACTACCAATCCGGCACCGGCTCCAAACGCTTGAATCGCAGGACCCCTGTATCCTTGTGCATCAATTCCAACTTCAAAGGTCCCGCCTTCAAGGGTAGGTGAAGCCCCACCAAACGCCAAAACATTGGAGGTATTTACTTCTCTGAAGGTGGGGTTAGATACCGACAGACTTGCCCCATCGAATACCATTGCACCATACTTTATGCTTCCTTGACCATCGATATCAACGGGTATACCGTATGCTCCATCAATTGTTATGTGGTTCATCCTGGTCAAAGACTGATCAATTGTAGAAGCAAGGTAGATACCGGATCCGCAAGCCATGTCAGGGTTGAAAACTCCAGTAACGTAACAGCGTCCTGTTTGGTTTGGTGCAACAGCTCCTGGCTCTCCCCAGATGAACCTGATCGGTGATCCCGTACTTGCTTGAGTTGCTCCACAGAAAGAATCACCTGCACAAATCGATCCTTGAATTTGTATATTTCGATTTGACGGGATGTTGATTGTAGTACCTGCATTGATGATTAATTTCGCTCCACCTGCAACCAATAAATCACCATCAAGGTTCATTACTCCAGTCCAAGTCTCAGTTCCAGTAATTGTGCCGGAAGTCGTATCATTAACCGCTCCTACTGTTGGAGTGGTTGTTGAGACCATTGCAACAAATAGGGATAACATGAACAAACCGACTAAACCTATGCTCTTACTTTTCTTGATTGTTAACGACATAAACCAACCTCGATAGTATCTCCAAGAGAAAGTCCAACTTAACACATTGGGCTACAAAACACTAGATAAGTATCATTTTCAGGAGATAATATCATATTTTTCCTTAAAAAAAAATATAATAATATCAAATTTGCTTTATTGTATCAATACTTCATGAGTCTAATTCATCATTATAATTTACGTAATTATACTACGCCACACGCAGATGTATTTCTTATTTGAAATAGCCAATTATATCCGTTTAGAGCACCGTAACCTGATTTTGAATCATG
>DAZU01000072.1:0-14803 GCA_002507425.1 Euryarchaeota archaeon UBA53 | reverse complement strand
CAGATGCGTTCTGGAGGGCCGGTTCGGCTTCCAAAATAAGTGCTAAAATTCCAGAGACGAATGCGGTTGCATCACTTGTTCCGGTTGATGAGTAAAATTGATTGGAAATTGCAGTTGATATTATGTCAACACCCGGCGCTGAAATTTCTGGCTTTAGGTGTGGATTTTCCCTAACTGTGCCATCATTGTCAACCGAATCACCAAGGGATGATCCTTCCCAAACATCTCCGTTCTTGTCAAGAGCTGCCACGGAGATAACATGATTCACATTAGCTGGAGTCGCCATCCTCCCATCGTCGTCATTTCCACCATCATTACCAGCAGCAGAAACCACGTATACTCCATTATCAATGGCCTGTAATACTGCATTAACAGTAGGTCCTTTTGAATTAGAATCTGGATCGCTTACACCTCCAAGTGATAGAGATATTATGTGCGCATCGAAATCTCTCCAACACCACTCAATCGCTTCAGCAACATTTTCTTGCTCACCGCTATTCCCACCTTCGCCATCATCCCCAAGTGCAGCAGCCATACCGAGAGTTACACCTGGGGAAATTCCGTTGATATGTCCTTGTGCAACTAGTATTCCCGCCATCATTGTACCGTGCGACAGAGAGCCATAATCTGCTGCGGTATTCCTAGGAGGATTCATGAAAAAATCCTCGAACTCGTAATCGACATGATCAAAATCATCGTGAGTTATATCGATCCCTGTGTCAACCATGCATAGTCTAACACCTTCACCCGTGTAACCCATATCCTGTAATTGTCTAGCGCCCGAATCCTCAAATGCCCACTCAGAGGTAGGAGGAGGTATCTCGATAGTCAGCAGTTGTGTTTTCCAAATACCCCATACTAGAATGATAGTAAGAACAAATATACTCGCATTAGCAAACTTCCTAATCGTCCTTCTGGGCTTAGACATAACTGGCACTGGTTGCGGATTCCACCCTATTACCTCACTGCGCCAGGAGTCTTGGTGACCCCTGGTTGATGAGTCGGCAGCAGATAAAATTCTGTAATCGGTAGGTTCGGGAATAAAGTCAACTCCATCGAGTTCCTTGTCTTCCCACATACATTGCCCCTATGACAAACATGTATTGAACATATGTCTGAAAGCGATAGCAGTCAATCTTTGTTTGATTGACCTATACAAAACCTCAGAATTTACCTGATGAACCCTTTCTTGCTGTATTATATCCTCCATATAATACGAGTAATGTCAAGATTACTATTACAATTGTAAACAGCGGTGATTCATCATCTACATCAGCCATGTTTGAGAAGGTTCGAGTGAATACGACCTCGGTTTGAGAACTGTCTTTCACTTGATTATCTCCGGTGTCAATCGTTACCAGTAACCTAGCAGGTCCTGGCGGGAAACTATCATACTCGAACTGAACAAAAGTTGTGCCATTCGCTGGAACATCGATAACCTTGGTAACTGGCTCGTATACAGTGTCGCCCAGTTCATCAGCGGACAGGGTTACTTCTATTCCCGTAACAGCAAGGAATCCATTGTTCTTTATTGGTATCTTAAACACTCCCGGAGTGTTCGCCTCAGCATCTGCATCATCTGGCTCGATTGAACTCTTGATAACCTCGAAATCTGCTTCTTCAATCGACACATCAATTGAGTCGCTTTCAGTTTCTAATTCTGAGTTTTCACTGGATGCTTCAAATGATAATTCGCATTCCCCTTCTGTAGAATTAGTAGATGCGAATACTGTGAATGACTGGCTTCTATCATCGTCAGCTGCAACTGTTAGGTTTGATATTGGTGGCGTAACTTGCCAACCTGCTTCCAAACATGATTGCTCTAATGTAGGCGTTACAGTTATTGTGTCATCTCCGTTTCCTTGATTTTGAACTCGCACTGTGACTAAAGTTTCGCCACCATCTGCTATTCCAATACGGTCCTCTAATGGATCCATTGAAATCTCATATTGTTGTGGAACGAAGACTGTGATACTAGACTCTGTAATACCACCGTCAGCAGTAAATCTCATGTTGACAGTGTGACCATCATCATATGTCTGCGATTGATTTTGAAGAGGTAGTTCTATCCTTACATTCACGGTCTTGCTGAGTATCTGATTTTCATCGGAATTGTTCTCACCAATACCCAAGGTAATTTCAAGGTTCTCGGAGTAATTTCCATCCTCGTCTTCATATTCAACTAACCAAAATTCTGAATCTTGTGTTACAGATATTGTTGAACTGGCTAGGAATTTGTCTGAAATCTCGGTTCCTTCATATGATAACTCTAAGGTCATTTCAATAACTCTGTAACCTGCGGACTCTTCATCAGAATCTGACTCTTCTTCCTCAATTGCTGTAAGCTCTGTGAGGTCCTCATCAGAGAATTCGGCTGTTGATGCATTGATGGATATAATCTCAACGACCATATCTGAATTTACCTTTCGAGTGAACTCCATAACCTTGTCAACAGCAGTATCTTGTATCACATCTACTGAGATACCTGAACTGTATTCCATTGTTAGGTTCATTTCATGTTGAATTGTTTCAAACTCACTATCTATGTCAACCACTCCTGCTGGCATTATCAAGACAATCTCTCCATTTGAGTCAAAGGTTTCAACCCAGTTGATATTGTCTCCTAGGTCAAATTCAACAACCACTCCTTCGATTACATCTCCTGCATGGTATGCAGTGTTATCGATGCTAACCCAGGAAGTGGATATGGACAATAGTCCACCCATTTCCATGACCAAATCAACAGAAGCACCCTCTTGCACAGAAGCCTCTAGCAATCCTACTGCAATTCCTCCACCATTTGGTCCTGCTTCAGTATCTTCAACTATGACAACCCAATCACCAGGGGCAATTTCTCCTGTCCATGAAAGAGTGCTATTGATGTATGATGTGTCAGTTATGCTTACGGTGTCACGAACTATTCCTTTTGCAGGATATAGTGTGATATGAGCAGATTCTAATCTTGCGGTATCTCCAAGTTTGTCAGTGACATTAATGGTTACAGTAACAACTCCCGCACTCATCTCAAAGTCTCTGCTTTCATGAGTATCGTTTACTACGTAATATGACGAGTTGCCATCGGTGTAGTTTACACTAGCAAATCCATCTTTCTGTGCCACAACTGTGTAATTATCTCTAATCGGGACAAATAGCGACCAGACGCCGTTTTCATCGGTTACAAGTTGCTCGCTAAATCCAGAATCAGATGTAATGCTAACATTTACTCCTTCGATTCCTTCACTAGAAGATGGGATATCATTCTCATCTAAGTCCCAGAATATCTTTCCACCTGCGAGCACTGATTTATCGACTTCTACAACACCAGCTTCCCAAGTTCCGTTAATCATGGATTCTGCGGAATTATAAATTCCTTCATGGAGTTCCCACATCTCAAGGTTGTCGGTTCTGCTCAGTGCTAATGTCCAATTACCCGGCATCAAAACTTCGCTGATCTTACCCTCATTGTCTGATGGACCAAGACTCACATTGCCTAAGCCATCTAGGCTCACAGCGGTCATTCTGGTTGCTGTAACATTGACTCCTGTTACCGATTCTTGGATTTGTATGTTAACTTCCATTGCAGTCACTGTCTGCAATACCAAATCTCTTTGGGCGGATTCAATCGATAGATTCATCCTTAGAATTTCGGTTTCGTTGCTGTCTGCCTGATAGTCGTCTACTTCCAAGAACCAGTCTCCTTGAGGAACGTATTCTGCAAATGTTCCATTAGCGTCAGTAGGTAGAGGATAGAAATCATCACCTGCTGCATTTCTGAGCCAAACCGTTGAATTGTCCATCGGGAATCCACTCTCCATCATCATTGTTCCAGTGAACAAATACTCAGGTGGTATAATCACGTCGATTGGTTCGCCTGAAGGACCTAATCCAATATCAATAGTAGGCAGTCCTGATGAATACAGTTTGTAATCGGTTGCATTTTCATCCCGCGGGCTATCGCTAACCATTTCCAGAATGTAAGTTCCTATCGATAAGTCAACCATCAATTCACCTGTGACATTGTCATACATGTCTGCGGTTACGTTCAAGTCTATTCCATACTCATTTATGGATTTGATAACAAATTCTGGGGTCACTGCTGTACCGTTTTCCCATTCATTGTCTTCATTTACGTCAAGGAAGATTCTCATAGTTAGAGAAATATTCTCTGGATGTGCAACTAAATCTACTGTAGAGCCAAATTCTAACAATTCATAATCAACAGCAGAGACATTCATAAGGTCATTTGATACTGTGAAAGTGTAGTTTCCGCTTATCAGATTCATGTAAACACTACCATCTGAATCAAGGCTATCTATCCACTCCAGACCATCTGCATCAGTAGCGATTACTTCAACTCCGGAACCTCCAATAATGGTATCACTCCATGAAACTCCGGGTATTCCTTCTGAACTATTTCGCAAGTATACATTTGCTGTGACTCCAAGTGTTTTGCGCAGGATAAGGTCTGTATTATCTACCTGAGTAGCGTTAGTGACCACAAATCCTGCAACATATGTATCGCTAGTTCCTGCACTTATTTCTGTTGCAGTAATGTGGAATTCAAGGTTTTCAGGTAGCCTGAATGAGTATGTTCCGTTTTCTCCGGACTTAGCGGTTAGAACAATCGATCCTGAACGTGCCTCTAGGTTTACATCCTCCTGCTTTTCAAACTCATCAGTTGGCAAGTTGTCAAAGTCAAAGTCTGGATCATCTAGTTCTGTGAACATGCTATCCTCTCGTGGTAGATACACTGTTCCATTCACCCAAGCACTAATTGCATAAGGTAACTCCAAGTTCAAATCCTCATCTGCAATTTCTACTTCATACCAGAGAACGAAGTCCTCATTCGTCTCATCAGATATTATCCAACGACCTTTTGCAAGTTCACAGTATACAACACCAGATTCGTCAGATGTTGCTGTGACTACTAATTGATTCAGACCGGTAAATTCGGTGTGAGTCAGCGTAATAGTTCTATTAGATAAATCGAAATCTGAATCAGTAGAACTCAAATTTATAGTTAGGTCAGTCTTTGTTGGTATTGCCATATCTAGTGTTATATTTTCTGAGTCTAAGCCAACTGTAAAGTTAGCCTCAACTTCATACCAATCATCTTGATCGACATCAACTCTCCATTGGTAAAATCCGGGAGCAAGTGGGCCATATGAGAATGAACCATTCTCATCAGTCACAATCGAAGCAGCGTATTCACTTTCCGAATAACCGAAATCCAAAATTTCAATCGTAGTGTGTGGAAGAGGTGTTGGATTCGAATCAGTAAAGTAATCAGCGTAGAGAATGTCTTCGATTACAGACCCAGGCATATTCATACTGACATCATTTCTTGCTTCTATTGATACTTCGACAGGGTCTGGTAGTAGTATTTCTCTACCATTCTCCATTACTGCAATCATGTTGTATGTTCCAGGCATAAGGCCAGTTATGTAGAATGAACCCGGAGCTACCATAGGCCCTGTGAATGTACCTTCCCCAACGAATCGTCCTGTCCCATTTGCTATTCCTGTTCCTCTGTAAACACCTGTTCCCTCAAAAGTCTCACCATTAAGATCCTTGACTACTGTAACGACACCGTCGGCTGTGATCCTTCCATTTGCGTTTATAATGCCCTGGAAAAGATAGGTGTTTGAATCGCTTGTTAGACAAGCAACGTGCGTGAGAGTCTCGGTTATATTGTCCTCACCAGTTATGTTGTAGGTAGGCAAAGATGGCTCGTCATCCTCAATATCGCAATCCGGTGCTTCATAATCAATCCAGGTTGCAACTATCTCCCCAACCCCTTCAAATGAAGCATTGGCAGTGTAGGATCGACCATCAAGAACAGTTCGAGTATAATTTCCAGTAAACCCTCTTACAATTCCTGTTTCGCCTTGAGTATCAAAAGTTCCCACTTCGGTGAACGTGACCTCTCCAGTTCCTTGTAATTCCTGTGATTCTCCGGGTGGTGTGGTAAATAGGCCATCGGTTGTGCTGACAGTGTAGTTATCTGTCATAGACCATATATTTCTAAGAATGAAGTCAACGCCTTCCAGTGGCTCACCTTCAAAGGATTCGTGACCTGTCCAAGTAACAGTCCCAGATATTCCACTTGAATCTACCTCGATATCGAAATGTTGAGGGACTTCCTCAGGGTCGTAGTCTGCTTGTGCACCAGTAATATTGTAGGTTACCTCTCCCATCCAAGACATATTAGCAACATTACCAAGTAATGCAGTTATTGCATTTATCTCTCTGTCTGCATTGAATTCCTCAAAGATGTCTCCCATACTTTGTGCGTAGTCTCCTGAGCGAACAATGTCCTTGGTTTCGACATCGTTGTATACACCAGCAAAGGCGGTAGCCCTAATTCTGCCAGCTGGGGCAATGTAGGACCATTCTCCATTTTCATCAGCATCTGTGAAACCAATTGGAACCCACCAAGTTCGATTGTCATTGTCTGTATCGTCCTCGCCAGAGAAGGCATCTCTTTCTAATAGAATTCTTACGTCTGGTAGTGGCTGTCCATTATCAGACATGCTAACTCTTCCCTGTATTTCTGCGCCTGGATAATATTTCAGAATTTTAACCATAGTATTAGTATCATACTGGATTGTTAAATTCTCCTCTTCCCCGTTATACCAATTTGCGATTACGAAGTGGTTCATCATGGCTCCAGGCAATGGTAGGGCGTTTGTCATCATTGTATTTGGAGTTCCAGATTGTCTCATATGCTGCCCTGGTTGCTCGGTTGTTGCGAAGCCTAGACTGGATGCCCCGTATCCAACGTATGCACGTGCCAGCATCGTTTCAAAGAATTCAGGAGTGTGGTCGACTCTTACATCTACCAAACTTAACGGCTCAAAGTCTGCACCAGATTGCTGATTTAAGACATCTTTACGCATCTCGATATCGAATTCTTCTCTTGTCATTTCATCATTAAACTGACCTCGTGAAGTCATGTATATCTCATTCATGAAGGTGGAGAAGTCTTGCCCTGACAGAATTGTTGGTGCTGCAAATATTCCAGTTGGATTACCACCGCTGTATTGTGAGCTGTATGTTCCTGCTCTTGGATAAAGCCTGTGATCAATTGCGAAATATCTTATTTCATGATCCCTAGTTATTGTTTCACCTGGAGCCCCATCGTAGTCTTGAACCTCGTAAATTCTGTTACTTGATAGAGAAGAGTATAGTTTGTGCAGGTCTTCTGTCTCTAGGGATGATGTCAGTAACTGAGTTATTAATGCGATTGCTGCGTTCTTCCTGTGAATTCCAGTGCTTACAGAGTCGAACTCCTCAATCAGGTCAGATGTATACCAATAATCTCCGACGATATAGTGTGTAGTGTTTGTCTCAATATCTTCTACTGCTGAACCAATTCCTGCATTGCTTTTGAACTGTCCCAAAGCTGTGGTTTTGTCTAAATATGAATCTGCTACACATGCAGCTCCATCTGGGCATGGTAGTAATTGCTGATTTTCGTAAACCCTGTAATAAGTTCTCGGATCTGTATCAAAGGTTCCATTTTGGATTAATTTACCCTCTGCTAAAACAACATCATCGCTGACATGTATGACTTTGAAGACTCTATCGATGACGTCATCAGAACTCAAATCTGTTTGAATTTTCACGAATTCGGCTTTTTGCTTATCGTCAAGCATGCCATTCGCTGTCAATGTATTCAAAAACGAGGATGTGTGTTGGCGTTCTCCTGTTCTAGCATCATTGTAGGCTAGGTCACCTTCTGATAAACGCCACATAAACATCGAAACTAGGTCATCTTGGTTTCTGGCAAGAAGCATATTTCCAGTGGCTGGAATTCCAGATTGGAAGTTATCTGAGACCGACGGGTGTTCACCGGTTTCAAGAGCTTGGAATCCATAATCCCACCAAGATACAAACGCTGGTCTGTCTGAATAGTCTTGGTCTTTGTCTTGACTTGCGAGCCAATCATAGGCCATATTCCATCCCTTGTCGTTGAAACCGGAACCAAATGCTCCAAGATAGAATCTTGAATTCTCGTCATACTTTGTATCATCCAGTAGGGAGAAACCAAAGTCATTCCATCTCAAGATATCCGGAGCGATGTTGTAGATTGTTTCATCCATTTCTGCTTCATGACGGGTCGAAGAAGGCATAGCTGCGTCCATTCCATAAGCAGCATGTTGACTTATTAGCATAATTAAAACAAGCCCAATTGCGCTAAACTGAGGAGTTCGCCAAACCGCTTTCCTAGCATTGGAAATTCTTTCTCCTGGAGTCCTTATACCCATCCTTCTCCATGACTTTGCCATGTTTCCAGCACCACTAGCTTTCCATAAAGTGACGATTCCCCATGCACCCATAACTGCCATTGCAGGAGCCGCATTGAACAGGAACCTTCCCGCAGACCAAGCCATGTAAGATGCTATGATAACCCACATACCGAGAATTAGTTTTGTTTGACTCTTTTTCACAAGACCATCCCAAAGGGCGATTATTCCCATGACGATTGCCAATACAAACACAATTGGTCCATATGAAGCGAATAATTGACCCCTACTTGGAGCGCTTGCTTCAGCAATTGTGCCAAATATCTTATTCTTAGTGAAATAACCTGATCCTGTGGTTAGAATATCCCAAGCGTTTGATATTTCGGTTATTTGCAGTAAGTATAGAACAGTTCCAAACAAAACACCTCCTGTTGTAAGTGAACCCAATACTAGCAACCAAGGTTTGTCTCTAAATCCGGTTGTAATCCAAGCGATTGCAATCGTGAAAAGAGTTATGAATAATAGTGGTGTTAACCCTGTTGAGTTTAGAACTAAATCCAATTGTGGGTGAGCGTAAAATGGGATCACCATAATGAAAATTGTTCCAAGCATGATTAGATTAAGAGCGGAAAGAATTGTGCTATCTTTCCTTCTGAACATATTCATAGCAACTTGAACAAAGTATGCTAAGAAAATAATTGCTGGACCGTATACGAAACCTTTCCAACCAAGTGCAACTATGCTGAAACAAACTCCTGCAGCGATTGCGTTAGCAGCCGCTTTCCTCTTCTCACGAACAACTTGGGCCATTGCCGTAACTATTCCCGATGGATATGCATTTGTGTGACGAGAGAGCCTTTCATCTCCCCCTGCCTTTACAGCTCGTAGATAATACATGAATGCGGCTGTTAGGAATAACAAAGCGTATGAATCGTGATCGGCCATTGCCCAGGTTGATTTTTGGACGTGTGTTGGCATGAATGCAATTAACCAAGCTGCAATAACTCCTGCACCTTTGCCAAAATTGTCTCTTGCAATTCCAGCCATTGGGAACACAATCAATGCACCGAATATGGCAGGAAGCGCTGTCATGGCATACCAAACGGACTCATCTGCTGATAGTCCAAGTTTTGTCAAAAACATGGCACTTAAAGCCATAGACCATGAGAATAGAGGCGGACGTGGATTTATGCCACCAACAGGGTAGTTTCTGTCCGCATCGAAAATCAGGTGTGCGTTGTTAGCTACAACATAGTCTACTACTCTCTTCATGTACCACGGGTCAGAACCACCTGTTAAGTCCCAAGAATACAGACCCTCAGAATTCATCGATGGTACAAAATACCACTGTATCCTAATTGCAAGCGCAACCATGAAGGCGACAAATACCATTATTCCTGCCCAATGGTTTGACCAGAAAACACGGGCCTGACTTGGCTCATGTTGCTCTCTATTCATCCAACCTCCGTAGTGGTCGTGAGTCGAGAACCAATAGATTAGGACGCCAATGAAGAAGGTTATACCAAACCAAATCCAAACTGCCCATGTCCCTTCCAGACTCTCATTAGCCCAATGTCCTGATTCATACAGGGATGATACTATGTAGAGTATCCACATGGAACCTGCGAATATCGCCCTGGTAAACCAACGCTCTGCTGCCATCCATGCACATGCTAAAGCTACGACACCTGTGATTGCTGCTGGCCAAAATCCGATGTAACCATGATACCCATCAACAAAGTTTACTCCCAGTATGTTCTGATCTGATAGAGTGTTGAAGTATGCCATTACAGCCACATGAGTAAATGCCCAAACCGCTAGCGCAATTTGGAGTGGCATTGTTTTCTTGTTCCAGTAACCTGAGGTCGGCTTAATGTATCCAAACCATCCTTTGTCAGATGCAGGATTTAGCACTCCTCTTGCTAAAACAGCGGTTAAAAGACCCAGGATTGTGAATATCGCAATTGTATTGAAAAACACAAATCCTGATGCTTCCTGATGGGCAGATGCCATGGTTATGAGCTGAGAACCTTCGCTGGATTGATACAAATAATCTTTCGTCTGTGTATCGACAAAATTCATTGAGGCAACAATCGCCATCCAAAGACCAATCATTGAGAAACTCAGAACTGTATTCCATTCATGACGACCTCTTGAGTCCAAGATGTATCCGCCAAACATTGTGATGAAGGCTAACAGACCAAGGAAATTTGAATCTGTTAGGATTGAGGTAATCTCTGCATAAGCAAGCGAAGCAACTAGAGTGGCAAGGGAAGTAACCACAACAGAAACTCTTACGACAGACAATTCTCTTAGGACCCTTGGCGTTATTGCCAATATTGCGGCACCACCCAGTGCAGCAAAGGGTTTCATCGTTTCAGTTTCAAAGACAAGACCAAAGTCTAATCCTTCGTTGGCTAGGAGTGCCATCAGGATTGCGATGGGCGCAATTAGCAACCCAAGCACAGGCGAGGATGGTCCTCCATTTTTTGTGTCGTTTGTTTTCGACATTGTTTTTCCCTCTAGTGTTTTTGATGCAGCCATAAGGCTGTAGCGTTGCGGGCAACAAAGACCCCTTTTTAGGGGTTGCCTTGGGCCAATAAATTAACATTAAGAGAAAAGATTCCAAAAACGGCTAACTGAAAGCCTGTAATTTGTATTTTGTTCATAAGGCTCTATACCCAATATCCTTACGATAGTGGGAGCCGGAAAGTTGTATCTCTCTGATTATCTCGTATGCCTCACTGGCCGCATCTGCTAAAGTGTCCGATATTGCAGTGCATGAAAGGACTCTCCCCCCGTTAGATACAAGTTGTCCATTTTCGATTTTAGTTCCAGCATGATTAACCCAAGAGCTAGTGGTTGATTTTGGCAAATTATCTATCAGTCTTCCTTTTTCTACTGGCCCAGGATAATTTTCTGCCGCCAAAACGACTGTTAAGGCGTGTTTTGCATGAAAGGAAACTTCTATTTCCGAAAGGTTATCTTCAGCTGCAGCTAGAAGCATTTCGCCAAAATCTGTTGAGATTAGCGGTATAGTGATTTGACATTCTGGGTCACCAAATCTAACATTGAACTCAACGACATATGGGTCACCATTTTTGTCGATCATTAAACCTACATACAAAACTCCCCTGTATGGATTTTTCATTTTTGATAGAGCATTGTGCATGGGTTTTATAATTCTCTCTATTGCCTTATTTTCAACAATTTCACTGTATACAGGGGCAGGTGCATAAGCGCCCATGCCACCGGTATTCCTTCCCTTGTCGCCATCGTATTCACGCTTGTGATCCTGACTTGCAGGAAGACAAACAAACCCACTTCCATCCATAACGACAAGGACACTCGCCTCCTCGCCCGGTAAGAATTCCTCAAGCATGACTTTGCCGTCAGTTTTTATCGAACTTTCAATGAATAATTTTGCTTCATTGCGATCTTCTGTTACGACTACTCCTTTGCCTCCTGCAAGAACATCGCGTTTTACCACCCATGGGTTGCCTGAGAAGTCATCCAATGCTGAATCTATGTCACTTGTAGATTCAAGGACATGAAATCTAGCAGTAGGTATGTTGTTATCACTCATTAATCGCTTTGCATGAAGCTTGCTACCCTCCAATCTTGCAAGACTTGCTACTGGGCCAAAACATGGTATGTCCATTTTCGATAACATGTCAGCAATACCATCACACAAAGGTGCTTCGGGCCCAACCACAACTAAATCTACATCCAATTGAAACGCTAAGTGAACTAAATCAGAAACTTCTGTAAAATTGTGATTAGTTGCCAGTTCGCTAGTTCCCGCATTACCGGGTGCACAATGTATGTCTTTGACAGAATCACTTTTTGAAAGGCCCAAACATATGGCGTGCTCTCTTCCACCTCCACCTACAACAAGAACAGACAGACCAGACATGCTGCTTCGATTGGAAGTGGGCTCATAAGACCATCGCGAGTGAGTTTTTTCCAATTCATTCAAAGACCGTGTTTAATAGGCAAAGTCAATGTCGGATTTCAATACATTTGAGATGATTCTATTTACACTCTGGATTTACTTACCAGGATTTTTAGTAAACACGTTTGCTATGATGTGGGGAAAATGGCTCCCAAAAACCGGATATGGCCCGTGGCCTATTGATGGAGGTCGTCTTCACAAAGACGGAAATAGAATCCTTGGTGATGGTAAAACCTGGAATGGCCTAATAGGCGGTTCGCTTACTAGCGGACTGTTGTGTGTTTTAATGGCAACATTTCCAGAAAAATGGATTTTCATTTCTCCCGTAAATGGTGCCACTGGATGGGCAGCAAATGCATTTTTAGTTGGGACCTTTCTCGGATTTACAAGTTTAATTGGCGATTCAACAGGATCGTATTTCAAGAGAAGGAAAGGTATGAGAAGAGAGGGAAATGTATCCAGCAAGGCCCCGCTTCTGGACACATTACCGTTTGCAATATCAGTTTTCATATTTGGTCAGATATTCCTGACGAACTCTGAACATGGGAGTAGAGAACTTTTACTACCTATGATCTTACTAATTTTCATCACCCCAATACTACACAGGTCCTTCAATTTAATCGGGTATAAGATTGGATGGAAAGATGTGCCATATTAATGACTAATGACAGGGTAGATTTCATTTGCTTACAGCATTTACATCCATTCATGCGACGTGTGTTGTTAGTAGCGATATTTCTAATCATCGTACAGCCAATCTCTTCTGGAACAGAGATATCCTCAGATGAAAATTATGATTCCAATGGGTCATTAGAAGGAAACTACACCGTGAAAAGTGGGTCAACATTAACAGTCTCTGGGGATTATGTTATCGAAGAAAATAGCAAATTCATTGTTGAAGAAGGGGCCGAATTGCTGGTAACTGGATATATGAATGCAAGTGCACCACCAAAACTGAATCTAGCAGAAAATGCGAACGTGTCGGTGCCTGTTGGATTCTTGGGAGAAACAGGTGTGATGAGGATTATATTTGAAGAGGAGGTTTTGTATGGAATCTCAATCGAAATCAAGGGAGAGGTAACAGAAAATTGGACTGGTAATGAATTTGACTGGACAGGGGATATGGACGTTGAAAACATAACAGTAAATATCACATCAAATCCTTTCCAAATCTCTTCAATTTCCTCAATAATTCTATCACCTCAGGGAGATACTCCGGTAATTAGGTCTGTCGATGAATTAAGTGGAGAAGGAATATCTCTTGTGATACCGGATAGAAACGGGGCATGGACTATCGAAGTTTATGGAACATTGTCCGTTGAAGGTAGCATATTCGGTGCTGGCATAACATGCTACGGAACCTGCGCACTCAACGGTGCTACAATGCTTAGTACAGGTCCAATCGAAGTATTTGGATCGATATCGGTTACTGATTCTTATCTTGCTGGAGGAATTACTGACGAGGACATAATAATTTGGGATGACGCTGATGTCTCCTGGGATAATTCACAAGGTACAGGTGGGGTTACCGATAATTGGGTAAATATCCTAACGACACGAACTGTTGGTGTCCAAAATGGATATGTAACATTCTACGGATATAATTTAGGTTATGATAATACTAGCACATCACCACTAGGTGACAATAATACTTTCAATCCTGATAACCAAGGGGATAACACGATAGAAATCGCATCCAACGAAAGAGCAAGGATGGTTCGATGGCAGGATGGAAATGGTGCACTACATGAAGAACAGGCTAGTGGATTAGTTGTCTTATCGACTCCTTGGGGAGACTATGAACATCACATTGATGACCTTCCGAAGGTTAATCACTTCGACGTAACATTAGAATTACCCATGTTAAATTTCGATAGCTTGGTCGAAAGCGACACTGAGAGTAACACCAACACTCGTTTAGGTGTAATGGCGACTGTATCCAACAGCGGTAACGTTCCTGCCCAATTCTTAATCGACTGTTTATCGAATGGAACTGATGCCAATGTTGGGTCAACAATGGCACATTCAATAGAAGGCGGTGAATCGAAAGAAATTCCACTTAATTGGGACTCTCCAGTTGAAGGAGATCTTAGTTTAGAGTGCAGCATATTTGTTCCTTATCATTTCGATGGGTATGATGTTGTTGACAAATTAACAGCATCTAGTGGAGTTGTTGAATGGAGTGAGGAAGAGGAAGAGGGTTCAAACCTTGTAATTCCGATTGTTCTCGGTTTAGTTCTAGGTTTACTGATATTTGTTGTAGTTTACATGAATTACAGGAACAGAGATGACTCCTACGCTGTTGACTATGAGAACAAGACTTACGAAGATGACGAGATTGGTTTAATCCAGTGATTATCGCTTGACCTTCTTGACACGAACATGGTATACCTTGCCATCGACTACTTTCCTCACCCTGTGAATTTCGGGTGCAGAGAGTTTTGTTGATTTAGAGCGCAGCTTTCTGCGAACTGGCAAGTTATTTACTAAATTGGAGGGTCTATTCTGAACAGCAGTTGTGCTGCCTCCACCATCTATTGACCAGTCTACCATGTTGCAAATGCGATAACTTGATGGTATAAACCATTGTTTTACGTTG
>DAZU01000110.1:12852-13393 GCA_002507425.1 Euryarchaeota archaeon UBA53 | reverse complement strand
AGAGTTGAGTGCTGCTACACCCCCAAACGAGTGGCAAACAATCCCATCATAAGGCCCTCTAGATTTCGTAAGCTCAGATACCAAATCTGTAATTTCTGGTAGGTTTGTGTTGCTCCGAATTGACCTTCCATGACCCGGAAGATCAACAGCCGTAATATCAAAGCCGTTATCAGAAAGCAATTCGATTATTCTGTAGAATTGGCTCGATCTCCCGTTCCAACCATGCACAAATAGGATCCTCCGGCCATCATTTGGAATCTGATAAAGCATGATTTTCTTGCTGACCGATTCCGCATCTATCATTTCCTGTTCGGTTTTGTTGTAAAACTCGGCCTCTCTTGAGGGGACCTTGAATTTGATTGGCCCACAGAAAATCCGCCACAGGAAACGGGTTGCTAGACCTTTCGAAACGAAATCCAATACTCTTGCAAAGGAAGTCAGAAACCAGGGTAACTTGTAATGTGCAGCGACCGATACCTTTCTTTGCTCCATGAAATAAAAAAATTTCAGATTAGTATTTTAATCATGCTCAATGAATACC
>DAZU01000110.1:7926-12453 GCA_002507425.1 Euryarchaeota archaeon UBA53 | reverse complement strand
GGGTAGCGTCTGTATCGGCCCACTGAATCCCCTTTGTATCGGAAAATAAAATGTAAAGGGGTTTCAGATGACCCCTTGCAACATATCCGAATCAATTTGTTAATGCTTTATAAAGAGAAAATCATTATCGCTAAATCTATGCCACCGAAGACTAAAAAGAATAAAATGTATTGCCATAATTTCGGCTTCTTTTTCTCAAGATGCTCTTCAGTTGAGTCAATCTCATTTTTCGAACTAAGTTCAATAGTTCGTGAGTATCTATGGTCAAGAACGAGACTCCAGATCATTAAACCCGCCCCAACAGATAGAGATGAATAGCACATGAAGTCGGCCCATTCAGGGACAGTTGGTGCGCCCCAGCCATTCCAACTAATACTGCTGATGTAAACAAAGGAACCCACTATAATTATCAAAAAGCCCATCAATGCTAACGCTTGCCCTGGATTTTTGGGCTTTTCACGCTCAGGCATAGCAACCCTATTTATGCCCGCAACATAAAATTAAAGCCGTTTTCTATTCTGTGGGGGCCCATTGCTTACCCGTCCAAGCAAAGGGTACCCTTAGCAATGGCAGAAGGGTCATTCATTCTTGATTTGCATCTGGATTTTCGTAAGCAATATACTGCCCGTCCTGTAAAGTGTAGACTGTCTGGTCATAGGTGCCATC
This sequence comes from Euryarchaeota archaeon UBA53, assembly GCA_002507425.1. Lineage (GTDB taxonomy): Archaea > Thermoplasmatota > Poseidoniia > Poseidoniales > Poseidoniaceae > MGIIa-K1. Next base: position 11,787 of record DAZU01000110.1, on the reverse strand, counting down.
TGCAAATTTCCTAAAGAACCAACCATCTCCTTGATCTTCGTATACATCCTCATCGGGTTGCTGCGGAGGAGTAGCCTCTACCTCTTTTTGAGGCTCACTTTCTTTGACAGCCTTCACAGGCTCGTTTTTGTTTTCAGGGGGCCCTGTCGGTCCGGCTGAAGGTGGTCCAGTGGGTCCTGATGGCGGCCCAAATGAGCCAGTTGGAGGACCAGTAGGTCCTGATGGTGGACCGCTGGGACCAGTCGGAGGACCGGATGGGCCAGACCGAATTCTTCTTGCTGCAATTTGATCCAACACAGAGTCTTTACCAGTTTTGTTGTTGTCAGTCTCTTCCATGATTTTTACAAACTTACCATGCTTTCTCAATCCCACAAATGCAAATATGGACATCAAGAGGCAGAAACTGGCGATAATAATTAACGGAAATTGTACAGGGTAGATATCAAGTTCAGCATCAACGTCTATCCCGCTTTTATCTACCCCGCCGTCAACACTTATGATTAAGCAGTAAATTCCCGGATCTACTCCAAAATCAACATCGTATGTGGTTGATTCAACTGGATTAGATATGTTATAGAGTTGATTTGGGAAATCTTCTTCTCCCGCAACAAGTTCATTCTGTTTGCTTTCTATTGATCCATCATTATTATCGCATCCTTTGGGATTTTCAATCATGAAAATTTGAATTGAATCTACATCTGTTGGTAAGGATTGCACAACTACTGAGATTTTTACAGGGATATCAGTCACGTCCTCTCCAGGAATTGGAAGTCCCCAAACTTGGACGGTGTAATCTGTTGATCCTATGCCTTCATCGACACTTAGGTCAGTGCTGATGAATGGATACAATGCAAATGCAAATAATATACCAGCTACGCCTAGATACAAGATAAGATTCCACCGAGATTTCTTCAAAGCATCGCGCCTTTCTTCAAGAGTCATTTCAGGGGCGGGATCATCATCAGAATTATCTTTTTCAATCCCTTTGACATCATCGGTCATGGTCCTGCCATCACCAATTAGAACTTGAATTGAACGATTATATTGTAGCAAAGGACTGAAAAAGGTTGAGTAAGGCGGAACACCTGTGTCAATAAGGCTCGCTGTTCTATCACGGGGTCCGCGGCTATACAGTACTCGCCGTCTCGTAGAAGAGGCTAGGTTACGAGATATTGACGTTGCAGTTCTTGATCCAATGAAGTTTTCATTATTCGTTGCAGAGCAAGAAATTGGTATTCTACATCAAGGCGAGAAGTTTGACTATGACGCAGTTATTCCTAGGATTGGACACTCGATTACCAAGCATGGCGTTTCGGTTTTGAGGCACCTTCAACAACTTGAAGTCTGGACAGCAAATACTAGTCAAGGTATCTTACAAAGCCGCGATAAGTTACACTCTTCGCAAATTTTGGCAAGGAATAGGATTCCCACACCCAGGACTGCATATGTTAGAGACATGCGAGATATTGAGAGAGCAATAGATGCGGCAGGAGGACTGCCTGTTGTGGTAAAAGTAACTCAGGGCACACAAGGACAGGGAGTATTTTTGCGCCACACAATACATGAAACAAGAAATCTAGTTCAAGGATTGTTAGTGACAGGCAAAGCGGTTCTGATTCAAGAATACATTGCCGAGAGTCACGGAAAAGACATTCGTGCTTTGGTAGTTAACGGAAATGTTGTAGCTACTATGAGAAGGAAAGCCAGGGGCCGCGAATTTAGGTCTAATTATCATCTAAATGGAACTGTTGAGAAGGTTGAGATATCTCAAGAATATGCAGAGGTTGCCTGTCGTGCAGCTAGGGTCTTAGGATTAAACGTAGCAGGTGTTGACCTACTAGAGGGTAACGACGGTCCGTTGGTATTAGAGGTCAATTCCTCGCCAGGTCTTGAGGGAATAGAGAAGGCAAGCGGAGTTAATGTTGCAGGTAAAATAATTGATTACGTAATCTCTGAATCCGGTTTTAACGAAGTCAATGTAGACCAGTTGCTAAAAACGATTCCGGGACAAGGAGTTTTATCTGTGCATCTCAGAAATCACCCACATCTAATAGGGTCTCCAATTAGTGAAATATTCAAAGGACATATTCCCGTATTCGCTCTATCAAGAGCAGGTGATTTGATTTGGAATCCAGAAGCATCCATGCAATTAAGATTTGGTGATTCGATTATATGCTACGGAGATTTGGAACAATTAAGAGCGAACATAAAGAGAACAATTCTCGATTTACCTCCGGTATCTTCTGGTGCAACAGAGGAAACAAATGCAGATTGAGTAATCAGCGTAACTGCAAATCCAATGCATAAGAGAGTTCATCGCGCGAAGGCTTCATATCTTGGAGGCCTAATTTGACAGCGTCTTACGGGACAAGGGATGCACAGCCGCTTCGGCGGCAGGCGGTGACGCCAATGAGAACAGGAGCACATGACGCGAAGCGAAAGAACATACAGCAGCGACTGTATGGAGAGGGGCCGATCCTTCCGCCACGTCTTTTACACAGGGGTCATCTGCCTTGGTTGGGAGTCTATCAAACTCAATTGAGAACCGAAGGAAAGTCAGTGAACACACAGAAGACCTACATGATTGGAATTAGGCATTTCATAGAAACTCCACTGCCGGGAGAACCGGTAATATCAGAGTCGGATAGAGACTCTATGAATTTGAATCAATTACTAGAAAGAGTAGAACCATTTAACGGTAGGCTTGATTTATGGGTTCAATCAATGGTCGATAGAGCTCCCTCGACAGTAAAAGCTAGGTTAGCTGCAGTCAATCATCTGATAAACTGGCTTGGACAAAAATGGCCTGAACATTTGGTTAGACCAAAGAGCGGTAAAAAATTACCTCGCACTCTGACAAGTAGAGAGTTAACTATGGTGAAAGAAGCAGCTGCTTGGAGTGAGGATCCGCTAGCAAATCTAGTGGTGACTATGATACTAGATACTGGATTAAGAGTCAGCGAGTTGTGCGATATCAAGTTATCAGATATAGATCTTGAAGACCATTCAGCGATGGTAAGGGATGGTAAAGGTGGCAAGGACCGTCTAGTATTATTCACTAAATCTACGGTTTCAAGTATACAATCTTGGATGCCAATTCGAGAATCAAGAAGTCCAGATGGAAATAATTTGTTGGTGACTAAGCTCGGTAGTAATTTACAATCTAGAACAGTCCAGAGGTTGATGGATAAATTAGCAGATGAGGCTGGAATACCAAGAGGTAGGCTAACACCACACGTATTACGTCATAATTTTGCGACAGGATTACTAGAAAGAGGAGCAGATTTAGTCAGCATTCAAAGGCTATTGGGTCACGCTAGTATTGCTACAACCCGAGTTTATTTGGAAATTAGTGACCAAACATTGCGAGAGATATACAAACGAGCCCAGTCAAATGACGTTGACAATTCATGAGTTTGCTTTTTTCCGCTTCCTGATTTTCGCAGGACCGCTCCACTCTCTATGACTGGTTACTTCATATCCATCATGCCCCTCTATGGGGCAATGTTTGCCACTTCTGCATCTTGAGCAATTATTCTTGGAAGGTTGCTCAACCGTTTTGCGCAATCTACCATACTTGCGCCTTGGCATGGGGCTACTTGAAACAAGGAAGTCTTACAAGTTAGCGGTATCGAATATCAATCTTTTTTGAACCAAGGCATATTTTTTACCGAGCGAGGTACTTTCAGAGTCTTCCCTTTTCTACCATCAGTTGATTTAGTAGACTTTACTTTTTTTGAGCCGTCGTTTCCCTTCACTGTTTCCTTTGCGACTTTTTTACTACTGGAAACTGCTTTTGAGGCGCTAGACTTTGCTTTTGCAGCAGCCGCTTTAGTCCGGCTTTTCACCTTTTTTGCAGCA
>DAZU01000110.1:0-7589 GCA_002507425.1 Euryarchaeota archaeon UBA53 | reverse complement strand
TTTTGCAGCACTCTTTTTCACAGCGGTTTTGACAATTTGACCTTTGTTTACCGTATTGAGTAGCTTTTCAGACATATTTGCAGTTAAACCTGCTTTTGTCAAACCTTTCTTTCCCGCTTTTTTTATACCTGCGGCAGATTTAATTCCAGCATCAGATAATTTCTTCGCTGTTGCTTTACCAACGCCTGGTAGACTCATTAAGGCTGCGAGGGGTTCTTTCTTTGACTTAGACGCCATAGGTTCACTTGGTTACCCATTAAGGCCCTCCATCATGAACCCTTCTCCTGCGATGAGTTATCTTGAATATGAAGCACGTTCCCCTTTACAGCATGGCAGCGGTCATAGACCCTCTAACCTCCATTCTGCATGCACAGGTAAAGAGGTCAGGACCAACCCATGGTTGTGATGATGAGGGCAATTTACGATTAAAAGCGCACCCATCTAACGTTTCAACAGTCTATCTTGGAGATATCGCTCGTACATTATTGACAGTGGTTCAAGGTTCTAGCACACCGGTTATGGAGAAAAAGCCAGGGTTTGATGAACAAAACTGGACCTTTAGTATTCAATCAGGGGATGTGAAAATAACAGTTGACAGCTTTTCATACTGGGGGTTTGGATTATTCACAAAATGCTATGCAAATACAATCACTATACACGGGCCAGTCTCGGAAAGAGCAAGAATCGTGTTAGATTTGGTAGCATCTCTATCTCACAAACCTTGGGAATTTGCAAGATCGGGTAAATTTTCTTCAAAGGTTTGTGATGTTGAGGTTAATACTACCTCTTGGTTGAGTCATACAGCACGAGCAAAAGAGGATCTCAACGAACTTATCGAACAGACATTGTTAGTAAAAGGCGAGTCTCCTGAAATTGAAATTGCAAGAAACGCTCTTGCAGATGATAATTCACCTGCGGTTCTCAGGGCACTAGCTCGTTTGGAGGCTGAATCAATAGATATTGAAATAGATGATGTAATCCCTGAGGGACAGGTTTTACAGATTTCTAATGACAGCATACCTTACGTTGATTTATCTGAAGAAGAGTGAAACTCAGCGCGCGTCGCGTTGATAAAGTAAATGATTCTCGCCCATTACATGGCAAAGAAAGACGGTGGCGGTATTCAGCAAGCTGCGGGTCTGATTAGGTATTTCGATGAGGAATCAGAAGATGCTTGGAAAATAACTCCAAGGCAGGTCTACCTAGCATGTATTGGGCTTGCGGGATTCATCTACCTTGTAAACGAAGGAGTCGTTGGCTGGATAGTTGGAATGTTCTGATTAACACAAAGGCTCAATCAAAACCACTGAGCCCTCATTTTTCGCCATTCCTTGAGCAACCTGCATTGCGGTTTCTAAGTCCATTGTCGCTCCAAGAGTTCTCGCACCCTCTGCCTCATGAATCACAAGTCTGTGCGTTAAATGAGTTAGAATTTCCTCACTCACTCTCTCAAAAATCCATTTTTCATTCTCTATTCTAACCATTGCGGGAACCTCTACCAATGGTCCCATACTCTCGCCAGTTACTGAGGTCCTTCCACTCAATCCTTGGAGATCTGCTAATGGTTTCCAAGACCTTCTCTTTGTTCTTAAAGTCAATTTTTTTTCTTGGCTTACGCCCTCTCTAAATGCTCTTCCCATTAGGATCCCCATCCGTGGAGATTATTATCTCCGAATATACAACGGATTTTGTCCATTCATAAGCGTTGGGGGGACATCCCATCTAGGAGACTGGTTTTCGTATTCGATTTTCCAAAACCAGAGGAGATGATATCGAGATTATTACCGCAATTGTAATCCCAATTAGAACATAAATGGCAAGATCTGTATTAAGGCATATGATTAGGGGACTGAAAGAGATTCCTTTTCGCCAACCCCAAGATTCAGGCCTTGCATGCTGGTCAAATCCTAAAAGAGGTAGTAACATTCCAATTAATCCAAATCCAGTTATCCCAGTTGTAAGCCACATGGATACGGCAATAGCGCCTGCTCCGTCTCCAATCCTATCGACTTGAGATAAAGAGAGATATGTAGTGATGTAGATTACTATAATACCGACAAAACTAGAGATTGCTAATGCCCTGGTGCGGCCGTCTCCACTCCTAAATTTCTTTGAAAGGATATCATCGAAAATCGAAAGCCAACCGAACAAACATAGAGTCAAAGAGATAACAATTAGATTAATTTCATAATCAGATTGCCTTAGGTATATAATCGGTATTAGACAAGCTGTGGCAATTGTAAGTGCTGATTTTTTTCCTGAAATAGATGAAACCAGAAATGTGGACATAAACAACCCAATAATGATACTTTCACTGATTCCAATTAATGAATCTCTGACGGTGTAACTGTGAATAGTTTCAATCAAACCATCCTCCGGATACATTGATAATAGAGTAACAAGGACAACTACTCCACTTAGACAATTTAGGTATTTCATGTTCAAGCCAGTATAGATATAATATTGCACAGTGAGGCAAAATACGCTTGTAATAATCAGAGCCATTCCACCAGCCTGATGGATTGAATCTAGGGGTGATAATATGAATGATCCTAGGCATAGTAGTGCGGTTAAACCAGAAGCCCAGCGAACATATTTGATTAACGGAGATATAAGCATAATTACAGCAGACAAGAAAGCAAGCGTAGCCAGTAATTCTGCCATTATACATCCACAAACGTTTCTCTCATTTAAGTTGCACAACCAACAAGAGTAAGCATCAACAGGCCTAATCATGCGGGGGCGTCGTTCAGGTCTTGAAATATCCAGGCTGGAACAGACCCCTCTTGCAGGTCTCTCTCGCAGTTTGGGAATCAATATTGAGGAGTGGCTTCCTTACGCTTCTAAGCCCTTGCCAGTGACTCTCAGGCTGACGTTGGGAAGACCTGATGTAGATTGGACAAGATCGGTTTTAACCTCAATAGGGGGTACAAAGATCCCTTGGATAAAATCCTCTGAATCGTGGGAGATGCCTTTTTTGAATAGAGATTATCCAGATGAGTATTCCAAAAAAGTACTAACCCTCCTTCACGCAACGGGGCGAATAACAAGACAAGAGGCGGTGTCTATGCTACCGCCTATTGTTCTTGAACCGAATGATGGTGATCTTGTAATGGACACTTGTGCGTCCCCGGGTTCCAAAGCAACTCAACTATGTCAGGCGATACCAAATGGCTTAGTTATCGCCAACGAACCAATTTCTGGAAGATTGAATCTCCTTGTAACAAATAGAGCAAGACTAGGTATTCCAAATATGTTAATCACGCAGCACGACGGTCGTCACATAAGCCGAATCCCAAAACCCGGGCTGGATGGGGTCATTGCGGATGTTCCATGCAGTGGTACTGGTACATCAAGGAAAAATAGCGGATTATGGAATACGTGGACTCCCAAGGTTGGTAGAAGCATGTTCAAATTGCAATCTGATATCGCAAACAGAGCAGCACAACTGCTGCGACCAGGTGGAAAAATGGTTTACTCCACATGTTCGCTAGACCCGATAGAAAACGAAGCCGTGGTTTGTGATATTCTTCGCAGGGCCCCGTGGCTTGAATTAATCAACATAGAGGCAGATAGAATATTTCCCACTCTCATTTGCGACAGAGGTCTTGACAATTGGCAAATTCTTGATGAGACGGGCAGAGTTGTAGAATGGAACGGGTCATTACCAAAACTACCGGGCTTATCTTCTGAAATGCTTAATCCTCATCAAAGAGGTGAGGAACCTCCAAGACTAGATTATACAATTAGAGTCAACCAACATCAAAACGATACTGGAGGATTCTTTGTCGCATTTTTCAAACATGTCAGTGAGAGAACTCCTGAAAATGTTGCTCGTTCACTAATTCTAAAAGAAGACAAACTGCGTGACTCGAAAGAATTGGACAGAAAAAAGAAAAATAAGCACTCACCAATAAGAGCACCTCCAGATTTAGTTGATGAAATATGTGAAAAATGGGGGATTCAGCAGGATGCGTTTTCATGGTGGCTTAGAGGGAAGAGGGTTAGTGTGAGTTCAAAAATTGTGTTTGATAGAATTTATGATCCAATCGTGTTCAACAAGAAAGGAGATTTTTGGCCATCATTTGACTTTCACCCATTAAAGGTAATACATGTTGGTCAGCCAACATTTGCGGAAAATAGAGGCATCTGGAGAACTAGACAAGAGTCTCTAGAATTGCTGAGACCGCACATTTCCAGAGGACTCGTTGATGTAGATATTGGCACAATCAAATTATTACTCTCTGGCGAAGCTCCCTTGGTAGAAGATTTTCCGGTGTCGGTTGAAAAAGGATCATTCATACTAAAGTGTGGCGAATACCTATTACCTGTTTGGATTGCAGCGAGGGTCTCGTTGATGATAGACGGTAATGAGCAAGAAATTCTAAGGATGAAGTTAGGAATTCAATTGGAGGAAGAGATATGAGATATTTTGCTTTAGTCATTGCAATCCTTCTACTACCAATAGGAGGTGCTATCTCAGATCTTACAATCTACTCGGAGGCGAGTTATGATAGCAAGGAAATGGCTCCAGTTTTGGTTGAGTGGTTCCATGGCTCAAATGATGATGAGGATCTTGAAAATCTGGTGAAAATGGATAGGAGCGGTGACATCACCTTGTTACATTGGAGAACGGGAGCTGAGGAAGAAGGAGGTGGCCTGCCAGATGACGATGCAAACACGAGACTAACAGTTCACGGAGGTACTATCACGCCATTCGTTGCAATAGATGGTTACGCATCGAACCTGACAAATCATCAATCAGAGATTGAGAGCTATGGATTGAGGAAAAACGAGGTTATTATTGACTGGCATATTCAATTAATCGGATCTACCGAAGTTGAACTACTAAATTTAACAATGGAATGGATAAACCCTCAACAATTGAATGATGCAACAATGGTTCATATTTTCATAACGGAAACAAAGGCAGTGGATTCCAAAGGCAGAGTAGTAGAAAATCTTGTCAGGGATTGGGCTCCATCCCAAACAATCAATCGCTCGGAAAACGCAACAAATAAATTGAACGAAACTATCACAAGGGACCATCTTCGTTCGGCCGGAATAGAATTGGGAGATGCTAGCCATGCAGACGATTTTGAAGTAATAATAGCACTTGTTGGGGGCTTTGAAAACGATACTGAAAATCGGGTATTGTCGCTGCAAAGAGGCAAGATGCCAACCTTTTGGCAATCAGTTGATAATACTGCAATTTTAACTCCTGCTGCTCTATTATTTGCATTGATAATCTGTATTGCATTTGTAGTCTTGGCAGAGAAAAAGAGAGAAGATGGCCTTCCGAGATTGGAAGGAGCATGGACTAGTGAAGAAAACGTGATTGAATATCGATTAGTAACTGGATACTCAATCGAGATAGGTGACTTGAAAATTCTAGATGGCTGGAGGACAAATAACAGAATAAAGAAAGAAACGATCGCTGCAAATTCGAAGAAGGAAGGCAAACTAAGAGTCTCAGGCTCCGGTGATTTTTCTCTTAGGTTAGCGGTAAAGGTAGACCAATTGGGTGATTGGGTCCTTGATCTCAATCTTCCAGATCCTGCTGCGAATGATTGAAGTGTGAACGCCAATCGTCTTGATACATGGTTCTTGACCAAATAGACAGGAAGATAATTTCTATGCTTTGCGAGGATGCAAGATTATCACAGAGGCAACTTGCTCAAAAAGTAGGGGTTGCACAAGGAACAGTAACCAATCGAATTAGAAAATTGGAAGATGAGGGGGTAATTAACGGCTATTCGGCGGTTTTGAACCCTGAATCATTAGGATGGGGCATGACCGTAATGGCCGGCTTATGTATCGAGAAGGGGAAAATAATGGATGTTCAGAGACACATATCTGCCGATGATCGAGTGTTTTGTGTTTATGATGTGACCGGAGATTGGGATTCTATGGTGCTTGCTCGTGTCAAGGACAGACAAGATCTTGACAACCTAACAAAAACTGTATTTACAGTTGAAGGCGTTTCTAGATCATATACACACGTGGTTCTAAACATCGTAAAGGAATCTGGTGTTAGGTTGCCCGAGGAATGATGTGAGAGCTTCAACACACATTGTATCTGGCTTCATTGCCTTAGACAAAGCACGACGCAATTCGTCAGACGGTTTGATATCTAGACCGATCATTGAATCCATTAGGCGTCTTTGTAGCCTTCCTCCTGTCCTGTCCCAGTCCATCAAAACAATGCACTCACCATATGTTTCTGCGATGAACACAACAACTNNGAAGGGGAAAATAATGGATGTTCAAAGACACATATCTGCCGATGATCGAGTGTTTTGTGTCTATGATGTGACCGGAGATTGGGATTCTATGGTGCTAGCACGTGTCAAGGACAGACAAGATCTTGATAACCTAACAAAAACGGTATTTACAGTTGAAGGTGTTTCTAGATCGTATACACACGTGGTTCTAAACATCGTTAAGGAATCTGGTGTTAGGTTGCCCGAGGAATGATGTAAGGGCTTCAACACACATCGTATCTGGCTTCATTGCCTTAGATAAAGCACGACGCAATTCGTCAGACGGCTTGATATCTAGGCCGATCATTGAATCCATTAGACGTCTTTGGAGCCGTCCTCCTGTTCTGTCCCAGTCCATCAAAACAATGCATTCTCCATAGGTTTCTGCGATGAACACAACAACTCTATCAATAGTCCATCCTCGATTTAATTTTTCTATCGGGCCCTTGAAACCTAAACCTCTGAGAGCAATTTCATCACGCTTTCCCTCAACTAGAATAACTGTTCCATTTGCATTTTTTTCAATCCCTGATTCGAGCGCACGATAAGCTAAGGCATACCTCTGTTCACGATTCAAAAAACCCCTCCTTTACTCCCCTTTTCTCTGCTGGTTGCGTAATGATTAGAATTTTTTTCTTTTGACGGCTTGTTTTTCCCGGGATTATTTCTTCTTTTGATGTAAATACTTTTGAAATAGTATTGCAAACTGCAAAATTTGCTTTGCCTTTCCCATCATTTGTCTATACTGCAAGTAGCAATTTTCCGTTCCATTTATTTAATCCAATTATGCCTTGGTAAACTGAACCGGGCTTAACCTCAACATTGATTGTGAGGGCCCCTGTTTTGCCGGATTTGGATGGAAGATTTTGGACTCACAAAATAACGTAGACGCCGGAAGACCTTACTCTCCATTGATTAATAAATTATCGTATATACACAATCAATTAATACACCCAACTTACAGGTCCAGTCATGGGCGCAAATAGGGAGTTGTGGCCGGATGAACATACAGTGTTCAATATTCTTTATGATAAATTTCTTTTTTGGTCAATCGTGGTCGGAATCTTCACATTCGCATGGCTTCTAATCGCTATACTACGTTACCGTGATGGAATAGAGCCCGCTGGTAAAGAAGAGCTAAAAGTTGGAGTCTTTCCAAAAGAAAGACACAATTTCGATTTAGAGTTTGCATGGTTCCTTGGGCCGACAATACTCGTAATGTGGGTTACGTTTCTTGCATTCGGGTCTATGAACATAGTTTGGGGAGAAGTCCAGAACCTGCAAGAAGAAGAAGCATTTACAGTCGAAGTAAATGGTCTTCAGTGG
>DAZU01000050.1:1863-4757 GCA_002507425.1 Euryarchaeota archaeon UBA53 | reverse complement strand
TTCACTATCAAGGTAGATGGTCAAAAACCAGAGGTAGAGAAAGACTCATGGACGATGACTTCAGGAATAAATCAAGAAATTTTAGGAATCACACTTCCCTCGTCAACAATACACTGTGTTGATGTGCAAGCCGTCGTAGAGGAGAATGCTGCACTAATTGCTGGCGAAATTAATCTCAAATGGTCATTCTACACCGATGCAGATACAGACTTGATATGGCCTGTTTACGGTCAGAGATTCGGAGTTGAACCGCAATCATATCCAATGGATCTCAAGGTTCAAGGTGGCGATTATCTGCTAAGTGCAGATTGTGTGGACCTGTGGCCTGATCCTCAAGACCCTACACAAGCACAGATAACCAACGTTGATCTGATTATGTGGATTGATGGAAGAGATTCTGCGGGTTGGACAATCGATGGTGGCGGTCCAAATGGTGCAGGGGGTGTTAGCTCGATTTATTCATCAGACGATACACACAATTCCCAGTATAGGCTGGTTTATGAGGAAGCAAAATTCAATGTTATTCAAGTTCGAATGACTCCTAAAAACCCAGAAGTAGGCGATACACCAGAATTGGAAATCACAATTCAAAATACAGGAACTAAAGATGGCAACATCACTCTAGAAATACAATCTGTCAAGGACGGAGGATTCCCGACCACTGAAGTTACATACACAACTCAGGATATCAAACAAGGAACAACAGCCGATGTGTTTATTGATGGAATGGAAATATTTGGCTCTTCCACTAGTGGAATGTTCTACATTGTTGTAGACTCGGAGTCAAATGAAGTTCTATGGAATGGGTCCAGCAATTCGAAATCTTTCAATGTGGCCGAAGCAACTGATGATGAAGGACTGCTATCAGGCTCAGGTATGCTGATTATTGTGGGCCTAGCAGCACTGATACTGATCCTTCTCGTCGCAGTAGTGGTTTTAGCAAGAAGAGACTCAGGGGATGGCACATATGAGTATGAGTATGACTATGAATCAGAAGAATCAGAGAAAAATTACGCTAGTATACCATCATCCGGACCTCCTTCAAGAGGTCCACCTGCTGCCAATATTGATCCTTTGATGAAGGCGGCAATGGATGAATTCCCACAGTGGGATCAAGCAACAATTCAGGGCTACTTTGACCAAGGTTGGGACATCGACAGCCTAAGAGACTGGGTCCAAAACAACTAGTGAGTAAGCATGAATCTCGATTGGAAGGACAAAGTCTGGAAAGACCCAGATGGTGGAAGCATAATTTTGCATGGCATCCTTCCAACAGTAGTTTTGCCAAACGGGCTCAGACCTAGAGAGGCTTGGCATGGTCTAGGTATTATTGGTTCGAGCGAAGAGGTAGAAGTTTGGGCAGAAGAAGAAAAAATGGAATTAAAAGATCCTGGTATAAACTTGGACAGTGCAATTCTTGGTGGTGGCTTGGATAGCCTGTATTTGGAAATGTTAACTTGGACCGAAGGGTTACAAGTGGGAAAATTTCCTGACCCAGAACCAAGGCGCCTCCACAAATCAGCAATTAACCATAATCGGCCAGTATTTTTCGCTGAGCCTGATATGAATGATGAAACCTGGGCTGAATTTCTAGAGAGAGAAGCTAAAGCAATGACTAGGCCAAAAAAACTTCTCCGGATGATATTTGTTTCAAGGCGTTGGAGAAAATGTATGAAACGCATCAGAAAAATGGTTGTTGAGCAACCGTCTAGAGAGCCAGATGGATTGCAAGCAGTTAGTGCATTAGCAGCAACATGGTGGACACTTAATAGAGAAAATTCTGAAGAAAAATTGAATCTTGAAAAGGATAAAAGGTATGCATCCAGATTGCGTGGTGGCCTGTCTAAGTTGCGACTTGATTATGGAAAAGAGGCAGTATTACTTGTTCCAATTCAACAGGCAGCAAGGCAATCTTTGCTCAATGCGCTAGAATACTTACCAAAACCAGAGGAGAGTTCATCACTTGTGACCCCTTCGGATAGAGAAGAGGAGTGAGTTCATGTCGGGCAATATTGATGTTCGAGTTGATAATCTACTTGTAAGGTTTACAGTAAACCCTCCAATCGACTTAGAGGAGGCTGTTGAGAGGTTAGGAGGTGTATCAACTGGTGATGTTATCATCAAAATGCTAGATGCTCCTCGTGCTACATTGATTATCGATTCTAAGGGCAGGATTATCGTACATGGGACTCACAGGATAGAAGCCGCAAGAGCTGCTGCGAAAGAAATGCTATTGAGAATGGGTAGGGATGAATCAGGGCTAGTTGCCGAGTTAGGACCCATTGTTGCGTCCTTTGATTTCGGTCAAGAAGTACCTATCGACAACGTGCGATCCAACCTTGGAAGTGGTACATCCTCGTTTGATGACCGGCTGGGATGCTTACGAATTCAGGACAACCGTCATGATCTAGAGTTACTAATATGGGGAAATGGGCGGTGTGTTGCACTAAATGCAAGACATCCTAACATGGTCGCTATGTCTGCCGTTCATTGGAAATCTAAATTTAGCGATAAAAAATTCTTGAAGGCGTGATTTTTTTGGATTGGAAGGGTCCGATCCTTGACGATCATTTCCATCTTAATAGGAATGGGAGGTTTCTAGATGCTGTCAGAGATTTCATTAGAGCAGGTGGCACTGACCTAGTGCTTGTTCACTGCCCTAATTTTGCTTATCCTCCGTCAACAAGAAGAGGTCATGAAGAAGCATACTTGGATACAGTTAAGATATCACAGGAGGTTCAAAAATTGGGTATTTCGGTAAGGGTTATTTTAGGACCTCATCCTGCTGCGTTTGCTCATCAGTTTGTGACTCTAGGAGATAGAGCAGAGGAGAATTATTGGGACAGTATTGATTCAGCTATGGATTTAGTGAGGGAAGGTAAAGCACACGGCAT
>DAZU01000050.1:0-1441 GCA_002507425.1 Euryarchaeota archaeon UBA53 | reverse complement strand
GTTCCACTTCAACTGCATGTTGAGGGTGAATCTGATGAAACGTATCTTGATTTAGCGAAAATGGCGGATAGAGCAGGATTGGCTAGGGAAAGACTGGTTAGACACTATGCTCCTGCAAGGGTAGACATGAACTACACACACGGCATAACACCGTCAGTTCTAGCTGGCAGTGGGGCTATCGAGGAATTGATGAACACCTATGAGAAATCATCCCATGGTTTCATGCTTGAAACCGATTACATAGATGACCCAAAAAGGCCAGGAGCCGTTTTAGGTCCTAAGACAGTCCCAAAGCGAACTAGACAATTACTAGCAGCGGGTTTAGAAGAGGAGATTTTATACAATTGTCACGTTGATTTACCAAATAGAATATATGGAGAAATTTAACCCAGCCCCCAAAGACTTCATGACCTTGTTCAGGGTGGAGTTGCTCGGTGGACCTTTGAAGAGGCTATTGCTACTTTCGATTTTGGCAGTTTGTATCATCACGCCGATGCACTCGCAAGCACAAACTGCTCCAATTGGCGTAGAGGTTGAATGTGACCAATCAACCGTAAACATAAATGTTCATCCTGAACAAAATGAGCCAGTCATTGTTTCATGCACTGTAACGAACACCGGCACAGCAACTCAAGACATATCATTGGACGGTAATGTAGACGGAAATGACTTTTCGCTTTCCTTGTCTGAAGATTCTTTTGAGAAGATTGCTGCTGGTGATGAAGAGTCATTTACTGCCACATTTGCAGCCTCTCCTAGGATTGCAGTCTTATCAGAGGACTTCAACATCACAGCTACAGTTGTAAGTTGGGGTATGGAGCCAATCATGGTTCCATTGGGAATGTTTGGATCAACATCTGAAGTTGGAGGAACAGTGAATTCTATGCCCTATTCTAGAATGGATTTAGAAGTTTCAAATCCATCAACAAGGAATATTGAAGCGGGTCAAGAAGAAACACTCCAATTTACTGTCTTCAACGATGGAAATCGAATTGACAATATAGAGGTTGAAGTGGTTAATCAATTCGAAATTGAAGACGCCGGTTTTACTTTCATCTCCGACCCATTTTTTAGAGCAACAGTAAATCCCGGCGCATCATCAGATCAAGGCACCATAATCCTTGAAGCCCCGAACAGTGCAGAAAACGAAATATCTGTTCAAATCGAACTTCGTGCATATTCGAAACTTGATACAACTGCTGATGCGAGCGAAGTATCCGTTCGCGTTGTTGTTGCTCCATCCAGCGGAGGCGGTGGCTCAATTGGTGTTGATACCCTAGAAACCTTAGATAGTGATAGTGTAGCAGTAATCGGGATGGCAGGAGGTGGCCTGATAGGAATAATCGTATTGTTGGTCATAATTTCAAGACTTACAAAACGAGCGGGCAAGCAAAAGATTGCAGCCAAAGAAGCGAAAAAATCTGCAAAGGCCAACAAAAGG
>DAZU01000084.1:9843-13348 GCA_002507425.1 Euryarchaeota archaeon UBA53 | reverse complement strand
GCTAGAAACAAAAATGTATTAATTTTTGAAGATAGAAAATTTGCAGATATTGGTAAAATAACCCAAAGCCAGATGGGTGGTATTTACGGAATAAAAAACTGGAGTGATTTAGTCACGGCTCACCTAATCAGCGGGCCAGATATCATAGATGGTGTGCAGGCTTCCTGGGATGAGGTGAATAGAACTGGTGGAGTTTTACTACTCGCTCAAATGTCCAGCAGAGGAAATTTGTTGACCCCAGAATACACCGGTAACGTCATTTCTAAAGGGAAGGCCCATGATGGCGTGTTTGGGTTCATTGGTAATGGTTCTCGTCCGGATGAAATTAGAGAGTTAAGGGAGAAAGTTGGCCCGAAGAAAATGATTTGGACCCCGGGAGTAAATATTTCTGTTGGAGATGGGAAAATGGGTCAGAGGTATGGGTGTCCAAAAGAAGCCGTACTGGCTGGCTCTGATTGCATAATTGTGGGTAGCGGTATTCATTCTTCGAAGAATCCAAAAGAATCCGCAAAAGAGTATGCAGAACTCTCTTGGAATGGATTATTAGAGCGGATATCATGAGTTATGTTGTCGGTTTTGTCATCGGTTTGCCCATGATAGGTGCAATGATTTGGCTAGGTTACTATTTTTGGAATAGTGATAGGGTTCTAGACTCAAGAATATCTAATGGGGATATCACTATATTGAGTTCCTCTAATTTCAAAATAAATGAGGTTGTTAGAGCTCCGTCTGGAAGTAGGATTGAGAAAGTAGCTCAGCAAATTATTCCTCAAATAGAAGGAGGTTACATTAGGCAAAAATTGCCAGATGGGAGGATTGCTTTAATCCCAGCTACTAGTATACAGAGCGAGTTCAAAGATCCAGCAATCCAGATTGATAAGCAAAACCCGCCGCCCCTATGATGCTTGAAAAAAGTATAATCACGATTGCTAATCTTTTCTTCTTAGTTGATTTCTTTTTGATAGGCACTGGTTGATTGTTAATCGGTAGCGCACTAAGTGTAATTGGTAAAGGATTAGGTTGCGGATCCTCATCCTTCTCGATTACTATCATTTCCTCTACAGGATGTATTGAGTCTAGGTCTTCCAGCCCGGGGGCGTCTGGTATTGGACCTAGTACTAAACTCCAAATTGCATCTAATGCTGACGCAGTTACCGGCTTTTCTATCCAGCCAATTGCTCCAGCTGAATGGGTTGCATCCTTTGCTAAACGGGCCTGTCTTTTAGGTGCAGAAAATAGTATTCTGCTATCTTTGCCATGTTCTCTCATCTCAAGGGCCGCTAGATGCCCATCAAGAGTCGGAATGTCTAGAGATAATACGACCAATTCGGGGTCTAATCTGATGTATTCGTCTACCGCCATATCCCCGTCTTCACAAACCTCGACTTGAAATTCACGCTGCCGGAAAAGATTTGTCAGTCTATGTAAAGACATTTTGTTGTTATCAACTATGAGGACAGTTGGCGCTTCCTCGTCTGAGACGTTGCTCACTCGAACCATGCGTAACAGTCATGTGACGTCTATCATACTCATGAATCAACCGCTTAAATTGCCTTCAAATTATATTATTCCTCTTCATCTACAATAATTTCAGACGGTCCCTTTTGTGGGTTGGTGAAGGTTTCTCTTACCGCTTCGGATTCTGCAACTTGATCTTCAAGATCCCTTTGACGCGATGGGGCTTTGACAAATTGTAATTGAAGTTCTGATATTATGCCATTCATCATAGTAGATTCTTTGTTAGTAAGGTTGCCCGACATTTTATTTTTCAGCATGCTTAGTGTATCAATTGCTGCTTTGGTTTCTCCTAGATTATAGTGGACTTTTCCCTCAGTATCTTGTAGTAAACCCATATGCATCATTGCACTTCTTTGCAACATGTGTACTAGCTGGAAAAGGTGAATGCTAGAGTCGTCATCAAAAAATTCTCTTTCCATAGTATCACCTTACTCAAATAATTGCTTTAACAGCCAATCTGGATTGAATTGTATTATGTCTCCATAGTTTTGCCCAGTTCCACACAACACGATTGGTCTACCTGTTGCATGAGCAATTGATAGCCCTGCGCCTCCCTTTGCATCGGTATCCAACTTAGTCAAAACAGCACCGTCAAATTTTAACATTTGTTGGAAGTTTTTTGCCTGATCAACAGCGTCATTACCAGCCAAAGCGTCGCCGACAAATAACGTAAGATGCGGATTTGTAACCCTTCTGACTTTCTCTAATTCTGCCATCAAATTTGATTTGTTCTGCATCCTACCTGCCGTGTCTACCAAAACAACGTCTATACCTTTCGCTTTTGCTGAATCAACTGCATCTCTAGCGATTGCTGCCGAGTCTCCGCCTCTTTGAGACGATACACAACGGATACCTAAACGATTGCAATGGGTTTCCAATTGTTCTATTGCACCGGCTCTGAATGTGTCTCCTGCAGCTGCAATTACAGATAGTCCTCTTTCCTGTAAAAGGTGGGCTATTTTGGCCACTGTGGTTGTCTTACCTGTTCCATTAACGCCAACGAACATTATTACAACCGGCGTGTCTTTATTCGATACAAATTTATCTATTGACTCAAAAAAGTCCCAATATCCTGCCTCAAGTATGCCTTTCAATGCTCTCTTTAAGCTGGCTTCCAAGACCTTTGAGACATCCGCTCCTTTCCTCAGCCTCTGGCCGATTAAATTACGTCTCAATGCTTCCATAACTTCGGTTACAGCGCCTGAAGAAATGTCAGATTCCAGCATTATCCACTCTAATTCCTCAATTAGATTGTCTAGTGCGGCACTAGATTTGATAATTCTCCCCCCGCTTTCAACTACTCCTCCTCCAAGGTCAATCTTGATTCCTTCATGATCAATAGTCCCAAGTCCTCCTAAGGGAGTAGATTTTACTTCTACCAATTGTCTGCCAGTAGTTGTTCTCATCATATGAAGATCGACTTTAGAACCTGCCAATCTCTTGACCTCTTTTGCCCCGCGCTTTTTCATTTCTTTTTGTTGAGCTTTTTTCCTCGAGGTCTCTTTTTTCGCTTCTTTAGCGATAATTTTTCTTTCTTTACGAGTTAATTTAGTTGGTAAGACGTAGTCCTCTTCTTCCTCCCATTCGTCCCATTCATCTTCAGAATTTTTAGGTAATTCTAATTCTTCGTCATCTTCAAAATCTTCCCACTCATCCTCCTCTTCATCAAAGCCGGGTTGTGTTTTGTAAGCAGGGACATGCGTTCTTAGTTTGGAGAATTCTTCATGCTGAGATAATGCCTTTTCAGCATCTTCAGTTCCTTCTTCTGCGGACAGTGATTCTGTGTCAACTTCTTCAGCGGCTTGTTGAACTTTCTTGCGAAATTTATCGAACAATCCCATGTAATCACCTAATCATCCAAGGTTAGTTCTCTACCAACCTTTCTTCTCCGCTTAGGTTTCTGAGCTTGTGTTGTTTCATCTTCTTGAGAGATGTTTTCAGACTGGTTGTTTTCACTCAATTCTGAAGTGATTTCTTCTAAACTATT
>DAZU01000084.1:8738-9435 GCA_002507425.1 Euryarchaeota archaeon UBA53 | reverse complement strand
CTTTCGCTGACCATGGCTTTAGCTACATCTGGATATGTCTCTCCAAAAATACCGCTTCCAAAGTCGATTAGTGTTGTTTGGGATGATGGAATTTTGACCATAACTCCTGCTCCCAAGGGGATGTGGCCGCTCGAACCAGCTGAAATTGCTTCTAAAGCCGCCCTAGTATCATCATGTTCTAATTGTAGACTTTCTATGCGACTTATTTGAGATCTTACTTCCTCTAGTCTTTGTCTATTCATCTCTATTAATCGTCCTGTTCGGTTCAATTCGTTTGGATCTACCATTGGCATACCCCTTAGTCTGCTTTATTGAATGGGAATTCATTCTTCCTCTGCAACGGCGTTTACAGGTCCGCCTGCAGCCATTATTTCCTCTCTGAATGCATTCTTTACTAACGGTTCATTAGAGGACCTTGGATCGATTTTTTTTATTGATTCAATTAAAATCTTTCTTCGATTGACTTTGTGTCTTGAGCCAAGTGTGGAGTAGCACCTGTGTTCCGCATCGGCTTTTGATTGAGCGACAAGTTCAATTGTGAATTTTTGTCGCTGGCTGCCAAATGGTGCTGTTCCGGAAATTCTGAACGCTTGCATATCTTTTGCGAATTGTCCTGCTTTCTTAAACGCGCTGGTTGGGTTTTCTATCGATTTTTATTACCTTAATCTATCGAGAATTATTGCGATGTTAACTTCCA
>DAZU01000084.1:0-8344 GCA_002507425.1 Euryarchaeota archaeon UBA53 | reverse complement strand
TAGTTTACCCCTACACATGGGTGGAAGGCCGTTTCTGTTTTCTGCCATTCTTATTGTGTTAACTTGTTTACATCCATTATCCAATCCAGAAGAGATGTTTGTTACAAGCGGGAAACTATCTGAAAACAGTGAGATTCCAGTAGACGATTCAGAAAACACCTCTGTTGAAAATAATAATCAAAGTCGATTCTCTGATTTAGATGGCCAAGGAGTCGTAATCGCTGTTGCAGATACTGGAATTGATATGGACCATTCCTGCTTTAGAAATTCAACTGATGATGTGGGATCACCTAGTGAGGCTCATAGAAAGATTGTTTTTCTCAACGATACTATCGACGATTGGGATACTAGGGGACATCAACAGTATAGACACGGGACCCATATAGCTGGTATTTTAGCCTGTGATCCATTGAATGGAGATGAGGTCATGAAGTCAATGTCAAGTGGGGCTAAACTTATGGTTCAAGATATTGTGAATGAAAGTGGGTGGGTTCCCCCGGAAAATGTTGCAGAACTGCTTGCAGAATCGTCAAAGTATGGTGCTACGATAAATTCGTGGTCATGGGGAGATAATTCTGTTGAGTATACCAACAGAAGCCGAGATATAGATGAGTATACTTTAGAGAATCCTTGGTCATTAGTCTTTGTAGCTGCTGGAAATAATGGTAGAACAGTTTTGGAGCCGGCTAATTCTTACAACGTAGTTTCTGTTTCAGCAAGTGATTTAGAGAGCAATGGAAGTGTTTGGCCAAGTAGCTCAAAAGGGCCGGATGTAAATGGAAGAAGGGGTATTTTCATCTCTTCTCCAGGTGTTGGTATTGTAAGTGCAAAGGCAGACGGGGAGAGGTTGAGTATGAACAACGATTCTTACTCCAATACGGGAACATCAATGGCAACTCCAATGGCAGCATCCTTTACAGCACTTCTCCAACAAATGATTGTTGAAAATTTTGGATTTCATCCATCTGCACCAATGCTTAAGTCTATGCTAGCATACTCTGGAGATGGTTTACACGTAGATTATCCTGATAGTTCACAAGGATACGGGAGGCCCAATTTAGATAATTTCAACAATGATTTTCAAATCATAGACTCTTATCAAATTGAAAATTGGACATCAATAATTGAAGAAAGGGGCTATGATCTAGATAGTTTGAAAATGAACCCGTGGGATGGGTCGGGTGCGAATGGTCCCTTTTTGAGTCAAAATGACTCATGGAGTAAATTATACAGGCCAGTTCATGGAGAAGATGTTAAGGTCGTTATGTCATATAATGCTCGTTCAACAGATTATGAAATCGATGATTTGCGGTTAATTGTTAGAACCGATGATGGGCGTTTTGCAGTTGATGATAACTTTAGTAGAAGCGGTAGTAGCCCTCTATATTATGAGTCTTGGAAATCACCATTGTCAATGAACTCTAGTAATGAGACGACTGTTATGATTAAGATTCCTTACCACCATATTTCAGATTGTGAATGGTTGAGTGTTGAAGTCTTTGCGAAGAGTGTAAACAATGGAAGTAATACAGGAATGTTGGGTCTTGAAGGAGATAAAATTGGGTTCGGACTGATTATTGGGGGGCTGCAAAATTTAACAGAAAATAATGCTCCGGTGATTACTGTTATAGATCAGCCAAAAAGGAATGATAATTTTAGCCAAAATTTCTCTATAAGTGCAAACATTTTCGATGAGGAATCGGATGTATTCGAGGTTACATTTAGAGCAATCAGTAACGATTACATCATTGATTTTGATAATTGTGGAGGGTTCTACAACACGACTAAAACTGTTTTTTGTAACATATCGATTGATCGAGATTTTCTTCCCATGCACATTAATAGCCATGGTTGGTACATAGAAATTACCGTTACAGACGATAATAATTCAATATGGACGTCAGCAAAAAGTAGCAATCATACGACAGATAATTTCACTATATGGGTGGTCTCTCAATTGACAGATGAAGAGGTGTTTTATGAAGATGCACGAAATAATGACGGTGATGATGGTTTTAGTTTAATCCTTATAGGTATTTTTGGCGTCATATTTGGCTGTGTTGTGGGAGCCAGTGTAATGTTTAGAAATTTAAAACGGGATTCTTCTAGAGGGGTTTTACCACCATTTTCACAAGAAGAAGAATAACATTCTTCGCGAGTGAACATTAAGTCTAGTTACATTATGGACAACTCATCCGAAGGGGAATGGTGGCTAGAAATGGGAGAAAGACTCTATGTTGGAATCGATTTAGGAACGTATCAATCTACAATCGCTAGTAGTGCTGGTGAGATGAAGACAATTGAAACTGTTGTAGGCAGACCAAAGGATCCCGTTGCTAGAAATATGCTAGGAAGAGATGTATTATTTGGTAACGACGCGTTGAGAAATAAATTAGCTTGCAATCTCTACCGTCCAATGGCTGCGGGTGTTGCACAGGATGATGAAGAAAATTTAGCGGCTGCTAAAGCATTTGTAACACATCTCATAGAAACAGTCGGTCCTGAGGATTACGATGAGGTTTTTGGAGTTATATGCTCTCCCTCCCACGTTTCTTTCACCGACAAAAGTAATTTGGTCGCAACATTAAGAGGTCAAGTAAATGCTATTATGGTAGTTACTGAACCTTTCGCAACTGCATATGGTATTGGAGAGATTATGGGTTCAATTTGTGTTGATATTGGTGCGGGAACGACCGACATTGCTAGGTTGTATGGAATTTTCCCAACAGAGGAAGATCAATTAACCATTCAAGAAGCTGGTGATTGGATTGATCTGCAATTAATGGAATTAGTTCAAAAGAAGTATACTGGTGCTCAAGTCACAAAAGACATGGTCCGAAAATGGAAGGAAGAATACTCCTATGTCGATGGAGACGATAGGGAACAGATGGTAGAGTTGTCTGTTGATGGTAAGAAACAAGTGGTTGATATTGGAGATTTAATAAAGGCGGCTTGCTCAATGATTATTGGAAAGGTTGGTGCTGCGATTAAATCCATTGTTGCCACTGCCGACCCAGAGTATCAACCGGTCTTGAGGAACAACATCATCTTGTCTGGAGGAGGTTCCTTGATTGAAGGTATCGCAGAAGCTGTCGCAAATGATATTGCAGATATCGGTGATGTTACGGTTACGTGTGTTGAAGACCCTATTGAAAGGGTCGCAACAGGAGCAATGGCGCTCGCTCAAGATATGCCGGATGAGCAATACACGGCAATTAACTGAAGTGTCTAGAAATAGCCATTAATTCGATTTTCTGAATGAAAGGTTGAAGAATAGATGGTGTGCGATTGCGCACAATGACGTTCGACTCGACCTCTCCCGGTGGAATTAGTCGCATGAATGATGTTACTGGAGATGAGCGTGCTGCGCTTGAAGGTATGTTGCGAGCATACCCTGTAGATCAGCTTGTAGAAGAGGTCTTAGTTGCCTGGCAGGAACTAGCTGACAGAAACGAAGATTTAGTAACCTCAAAGCAGAGATTAAGAATTCTAGAGTTGGACTTAGCAGAAAGAAAGGATTCTATCGCTCCAGAAGTCGCACAATTACAATCGGCTGAGAGTGAATTAGAAAATCTAAGAGCAAGGATTGTTCATCTGGAAAGATTATTAGAAGATTCAAAAAAGGAACTCGATGAAAGTAGATCAGGTCTTTCTGTCAAACAGAAGGAAGAAATGGAAGTAGAGTTGTCACAGTTACGGAATTTAACAACTGAACAAGATGATGTAATTGCTGAAATGGAAGGGCGTATGTCACAAATGGTCGATGCATTAGAACGGGCCGCAAACGCTGGGCTTACTAGCGTAACAGCGGATGAAGTCAGAGCATTAAAATTACAATCAGATGAATTAATTGGAAGTCTTGAGGCTGAAAAAGCCGCTAATGATGCTCTAGAAGAGGAGCGTCAGAGGTTGAGAGATATTGCTGATAGATTGAGAGGATTATTAGACGCCAGAGATAAGCGTTTAGCTGAATTGGAAGAGCAATTGGAAAGAGTTATGCAAGGCCCTAGATCAGTGTCTGCGGAACATGACTATTTGGTAGAACAAATTGAGGAATTAAAGAGAAGGTTGCTTGAAAGAAATAGAGAATACGAATCTCTGAGAAGAAGAGAAAGAAGGTTACATAATGATGTATTTGAAAGAGATGAAAGAGTACAGCAAATGTCGTTAACCATTTCTGATTTGGAAGCTGCTCTAACCGATAGAACATCTGAAGTAAGGGAATTAGAAACACAAAGAGATTCTGCGGTAAGCCAACTTGATGGGGTAAAAAGATCTGAAAGAACTCGGGAAGTTGTCGGAAGAGTCTTTGCTGATTCATTATCACTTGTAAGAAGCCATGATGAAAGGGAATTACGTAAAGAGGTCTATGCAAATTCACCTGATGTTGAAAGAAAGATTTCTACCCCTGACGCTGATGATATGAAAATATTAGCTGATGGCGGTTCTGTAAACTTAGACACAGAATTAGAAGTTATAGAGAAAGGTATGAATGTTGATAAAACGCCTGAACATGATACTCCTGGTGGTACTGGAGATCCTGTAATTTTTGAAGATGATGATTAAATTTTAGCGCCTTCGACGACGTCAGATATTTTCAATTTCAAGTCATTAATATTCTCTGCATCTTCTGTGAGTGTTCCTGTAACAATCCAATTTGCTCCCGAGATAGCGGCAGTTCTTGCATGAACGCTATTTCTTATACCTCCTCCAACAATCAAACATAATTCATTAACTTTTTTTGCAGATTTTATACATTCACTACTGACCTGCTTTGAGGAACCACTGCCAGATTCTAAGTATAATATTTTGAATCCAAACATCTTAGCAGTCAAAGCATATGAATAAGACAATTCTGAATCATTTTCATCCAAAAGAATTGCCTCTCCTACTTCACCGACTTTACCTCCTGGTGAAAATATTAGATATCCTGTTGGTAATGTTTGGACACCAAATTTATGTAAATAGGGCGCTCCTTTTAGTTGCTCATTTATTAGAAATCTTCTCGAATTGGAATTCATGAGCATCATGAAGGTTATTCCGTCTGCTGCCGGGGAAAGCGCATGAGCTCCTCCTGGAAATAGTATGACTGGAACTTTCCACAAATCCTCGTCTGAATCAGGTGACTGGCTTGCAGCGAATATTTGTAGTTCTAATGCTTGTTGAATAGACTCACAAGTTTCATGAACGATTTTATCTGGTGTGTTAGTTGAACCTCCTACAAATATCATTCTTGATCCCGATTCAACCGCTGCTATAGCTCTTCTTGTGGCGACTTCAGCTGATTGCTTTCCTGGATCTATCAAAGTGATATGCCTACAACCCTGACTTGTGTCTAAAATATAATTCATTAGACCTTCATCTGGTAGCATTAACTCACTCGTCCCTTAGATGCTGAATTATATTTTTGGCTATTTCCTCACCCTCTATTACTGCTTCATCGGCCCAAAGCTTATCCGAATCATAGGGATGCTCTCCCTGCATAATTTCTAACCAACCTTGAGAAGGTCTTGGCAGTTCACCTCGAATCCAGCATTCAACAAGCGAATCTCCTCTCTCAAAGCAAAATCTATCATCTTCTAGAGTATCAATTTGAAATACCTTTGGAACATCTTTCTTTATGCAAATACCCCCATTCCATTTCTCTAATTTGTATTGTGTACCATTTAGGGGCCAGCCAATAGAAGACCTCTTTCCACCGGTACAATTAACTGAATTTTTAGGAGCTGGTGTTTTCAATATTATTTTGCATCCTAAATCTGATACAATTTTAGCTAACTCTTTTTCGAACCACTCTCTCCTAAAAGCCCAACCATATTGATTCTGTTTGGCTAGAGTTTTGTCTATGAAATAAGAATCTAAATTCCTAATAATTCCAGGTGATCTAACAGGGTTTCCTATTTCTTGTCGACATTCGTATATTGTGACATCATAGCCCTCAGAAATAAAGTATTTAGCGCAAGATAATCCTCTTACACCTGCACCTGCAATTTCAATCATTTAGACTCGCTCTCTATACTAAGTGCGAATACAGGACAAGAGGGAACACAATAGTTACAGTAAGTACAACTATCTTGATCTACAATAGCTAACCTACTAGATAACTCAAGGGCATTTGTTGGGCAAAGAGCTATACAAGCACCACATCCAAAACACAAGTCCTCATCAACAAAGAAACTCACATTCAATCTCTCTGCCATGATACTTGCACTGGCAATTCATTGATTGAACCTTCGGAAGATTTCTTTTACAACAAACGTAATTGTATTACAATTTTTTAATTTTAAATAATTCATTAGCCCTAGTGGAAATATTATCAGAGAAATATTAGTAGAAATAGCATTACTGTATACACCCCTTGATTTCTAGTGGAAACTGTAGTATATGTAAGTGACTAAATAGACTACTGATGAATCTAATACTGAACTAAATAGCACCCGTTGTTGTTTATCGCGTCAAGTTAATAGTAGTCTCCTGTGCATTAAACTCGTATTACAGTTATTTTTCTCTCCATAGGAAATACAGGGGTCCGGCACATTCATGAATTGCCTGTATCAACGTTATTGCATGGTATTCTACTCCCCAGGTCGAACTTCACTATATCCAGAAGATCCTCCAAATAAGGGAATAAGATATCATTTTCTTGGTGGAGGCGATGAGGTTGGAAATGTTGGGTGTGTGTTCGAAGATAAATTTGGAAATAAATCACTCTTAGATTACGGTTTAACTCCTACTGATCCACCTAGATATCCAAACGAATCTCCAAGAGTCCAAAACGCTATAATTACTCATTCACATATAGATCACATTGGGATGGTTCCATGGTTGTGTGGTAATTATAATTCTATAATCCATGCAACACCATTAACAGCTCAAATTAGTAGACTTGTGTGGAATGATTGCTATAAGGTTAGCAGAATTGAAGGATATCCACTAACTTGGGATAAGAGAGATATAGATATCTCTCTTGATAATTGGGTTACCCACAAATACGATAAAAAATGGGAAATGGAATCTTGGGAGTGCTCTTTAAAAAAAGCAGGTCACATACCAGGTGCAGCTATGCTTAGTGTCAAAACAGATTCACACAAATTACTATTCACGGGAGATTTTGATTCGAGAGATTCTCCCTTAACATCGGGAGCTAAGCCGGAGAAGTGTGATTCATTATTCATAGAAGGAACATACGGCGGTAAATATCATATCGATAAACAAGAGAACATAAAATCATTTGTTGAGAACATCGTAAAGGTTACTGACAGAGGAGGAACTGTACTTATTCCAGCCTTTGCAAATGGTAGAACGCAAGATATAGTAATGACATTGCATAAATATCTCCCAGAATTAGACGTTCATGTTGACGGAATGGGAAAGGCTATTGCTAAAATCCAAATGGAAAACCCGGAAGAATTGAGAGATGTTGAAGAATTGAAAGAAGCATGGAAATGGTGCAGAAGAGTATCCTCGAAATCAGATAAGAAAAAAGCTCTAGACTCTGATTGTATAGTTTCTACTTCTGGAATGATGGATGGTGGACCATCAATTTGGTATCTTAATAGGCTAAGACATGATACGAATAATAGTATAATATTGACAGGATATCAGGCTCCAGGATCAGGAGGAGATATGCTTCTAAATGAGGGAAGAGTGAATATTTGGGGTAATAAAACAAGAATACCGCTCGATGTTGAGCAACTTTCTTTTTCTACTCATGCAGGACATAAAGAAATCGTTGAATTTGTAGAAAAATGTGACCCAGAAAACGTAGTAATATATCATTCAGACTCTAAATCAGCAAGACCAATGTTACACTCAGAATTAACCAGCCTTGGGTTTAATGTAAACTCACCTAAAAATGGGAATTCGTATATCATAAATTAACAAAAACCTCCGAAGTGATTGTATATAAAAACGAACACCCATTCATATGGCAAAGAAAAAATCTCCACCGGGTAAGCGCCGGAAGAAGAGAAAAATCCGCCTTTCTTTGAAGAGTTCCAAAATAAAAAAATCTGATTCTTACACTGATCAAATAGGATGGTCAACCCAGGCTGGCAGAACACTAGAAGAAGCCCCAAAATCGAAAGAACCAGAGACAATAAGACATCAATGTAGCCTATGTGGAGCTATAATGAAAGTCCCTAAACCAAAGAAAGCAAGATACACAATAACATGTCCGACTTGTGATCACCAAGATTCTTTCAACTAATAATCACCACAAACCAACCAGTTCTAGGATTTGTCTTGTGGCTGCGATTATCATAACTGAAATCAACAGATTTCTAATTGTATTCTGAGATAGTCTTTTTGATCCATAATTAGACCCAATATAACCCCCAAATAG
>DAZU01000042.1 GCA_002507425.1 Euryarchaeota archaeon UBA53 | reverse complement strand
AGGGTGAGAAAGCCAGGAGACAAAAACGATGGTCATGTGGCTCCAACGGCAATCTAGAAACCAAATAAAATTTGTAAGTGATTCTTAGATGCTTACCTCTTTGCATTCTCATTCTGCTTTTGGGGCAATAAGCACTGCAATTGTAATTTTTATTTGGAATCGATATAATCAAGACAAAAGATTGTCGATCCTAGTTTTTGGATTACTTGGCGGTTTTGTAGCTAGGATTCCAGACTGGGATTTATTTCTTAACAAAGAACTACATTGGGACAGCACAAATATGGCACATAGAAGCGTATATACTCACAGCATATTTGGTGTCTTTTTGTTTTGGATTGCTTTTTTATTCCTTATCTACACATACAATTTGCTAATCAGAAAATACTCTGATAGAGAGAAAATACCGTGGAAGATTTCTAGTGTCGCCCTGTCCGCATCTATACTCTCACATCTTGTTACAGATGCAATGGAAGATTATCCAACTAGAACTTTTTACCCGTTCTCCAACCAAACTGAGTTCTACGGATTTATACCGATGGAAGTTTATCACAGCCAATATTTCATAGTGTCTTCTTGGATAATTGGTTTCGGAGGTGTAGTTATACTACACTTAATTGAAAAATATCGGTTAGGTAAAGTCACAAAGAGTAATTAGTTTCACAGGACTCCTTGAGCAATCATTGCTTCTGCAACTTTAAGGAAACCTGCCACATTGGCACCGAAGACATAATCTCCTTCTCTGCCATATTCTTTGGCGGTGGAATATGCTTGTTCATGAATTGAAACCATGATATCATCGAGGCGTTTGTCAACCTCTTCGCGTGTCCAAGATAGGCGTAGCGAATTCTGGCTCATCTCAAGACCAGAGGTTGCTACACCACCTGCGTTACTTGCCTTACCTGGGGCAAATAAGACACCTCCTTCTTGGAACACAGCAATAGCTTCTGGTGTACATGGCATATTAGCACCTTCTGCGACTGCAATTACATTATTTTCAACAAGCATTTTTGCTTCCTCGCCATTTAGTTCATTTTGTGTAGCACAAGGCAAAGCAACATCAACATCAACTCCCCATAAACCATTCAAAGATGGTTCTGGTTCTGTTTTTGTAAAAACTACTCCATCGAAATGGTCTGCATATTCACTAATTCTACCCCTACGATTATTCTTTAGATCCTTAATCCATGATAGTTTATCTCTATCAATTCCATTGGAATCAAAGATGAAACCTGATGAATCAGACATTGTAACTGGCTTCCCGCCAAGATCTAATACCTTCTCACATGCATATTGTGCAACATTTCCACTTCCGCTAATAGATACTGTCGCTCCTTGGAATGATTTCCCTTTTGTAGCCAACATTTCCCTTGCAAAGTAAACTAATCCATAGCCAGTTGCCTCTGGTCGAATTAAAGAACCGCCATAGGACATTCCTTTGCCAGTCAAAACACCAGCTTCGAATTCATTCCTTAGTTTCTTATACATTCCAAACATGTAGCCGATCTCTCTTCCACCTACACCAATATCTCCAGCAGGGATATCACAATAGTGACCTATGTGCCGCCACAATTCCATCATGAAAGACTGACAAAAGCGCATTACTTCGCCATCTGACTTGCCTTTCGGATTAAAATCTGAGCCTCCTTTTCCTCCTCCTAGGGGCAATGTAGTAAGGCTGTTTTTGAACACTTGCTCAAATGCTAAAAATTTCAATATGGATGCGTTAACTGATGGATGGAATCTGAGACCTCCTTTGTATGGTCCAATTGCACCGTTGAATTGAATTCTAAATCCTCGGTTAGTTTGAGTTATTCCATTATCGTCGACCCAAGGTACTCTAAAATGGATTAACCGATCTGGCTCTACAATCCTCTCAACAATGCCTGCTTTGACAAATTCAGGGTGCCTCTCTAGAACTGGTTCCAATGACTCTAAAACCTCCCATACTGCTTGATGGAATTCTGGTTGATTTGGATCTCGCCTTTTAACTCCTTCATATATGTCGTGAACAATGCTCATTTTAACACCTTAAACACATCTTGTGTTGGTCGGCCCAAACGTAGGAGACTTACAAGCGTTACCACGGGAAAAAGGGTCTAAACATACGGACAAACCGTATTGAATCTCTCTAGACGCTCCAAACGCCTCTCTCCGTTTTCATCGGATTCTGACATTGATCTAATCGCTTCTTCTATCAAAGCGTGTTGATCTGCCTGGATTCCTAATAAATTTCGAAGATTTTCAATAATTGCCCACTCGTCCTCACTAATCACTTCATCATCCAGAGCGGCAACGAGTGCTGATTGGTATGTTGAAGCATCACCAATATGGTGTGTTGAATATTTTTCCTTATCCTCGATGGGAGATTTGTCAACACCCCTAGCGATGTCTAAAGCCGCTCCAACAGATGATGGAGAAACGCCCATAGCGATTGCCAGAACTTTCAATATAGAAGCCTCATCGTTGGTTAGGATATCATCATCGAGCGCAGTTTTGAGAACTTCCAAATATAGATACAATCCTCTACTAGGTTTGAGTGGCATGTAATAACCCTGAATGGGCAAATGGTTTGAGCATTGTTGTTATTTGACGCTGCGAATGAATCATTGGATATCGGTTAAAATACCATAACCATTTAGTAATCATTTGTATAACAATTTGTAATCAAATGTAATACATTATATACCTGATTGCATGTGGTTTGATTACGAGGGAGACAAATGGCTGCACCAAGTTCGTTAGTTTCATTGAGGATTACCGAGGAGGAAATGGCGCTCCTAGACTCACGTGTAGGAGTAGATGGCACACGTAATCGAAGTGATGTAATCAGGGCAGCAATACGATCATTCCTCGAAGGAAAGCCATTATTACCAGATATGGACAGTGTTACTATTCCAATTGGTAGGTCAATAAAAGCCAGGCTAGGTGACCTATACGAGTTGCACGGCATTAGCCCTGAGCAAGCAGCCTCTCAGGGTATGCAGGATTACATTCGTAAATTAATACTAGAAGAGAAGGAATTGAATCAACTTCTAACCGATGGATTGCAGGAAGCCAGAGGTAAAACAGAAAGACGTAAGGAGTTCACTGAGTGAAAACAGGGTGAGAGCCACATAATGGAGGGGATGGGAAAATGCGCTGGGAGGAGGAAAATCATATACACAATCCTCCCACCTTCCGAGCAAATGTTGATTTGTCAGACAACATTTGTTTCGCTGCACTGCGTCTGCGTGCTAAGTTAGCAATGCAAACTGACAACCCAACACACGTCCCCCCGGAAAACCGGGGGGGCTCCGATTCGAATCCAGCTTCATAACTGGATTGGTTCCACACGCACCCGGACCCCACATCCGGGTGCAAATTACAATCACTAGCGCTATTGCGTACGAAACCTCAACATCAAATACCTTCGACTAATACATGTCTACATGGGTGAATTGGATGATAACAATTGGCTTGCCCATGAAAAACCTCGTGATGGGCAAATTGAAATGATATCGGCTTGCTATTCCTCTCTTGAAAATGGAATACCTCACTTAACCAGTGCTCCAACAGGAATCGGAAAGACTGCTGCAGCTCTTGCTGCTGCACTAGAGTTGGCCTCAAAATCATCTAAAAAGAAAACCATATTATTCCTTACACCAAAACAAGCGCAGCACCAAATTGTTGTAGATACTGTCATTAAAATAAATCAACGGAATGATTCTGCAAATATACGACTTGTGGATATTATTGGTAGAGAATCAATGTGTGAAAATGTGGACATAGAAGGGAATTGTGATTGTAAAAGAAATCAAAATCCAAATTTAAGCTTCAACCCTGAGGATGAGGTAAGAAAATACATACTAGAGTCACCTCGCCATGTCCAAGAAATTATAGAAATAAGCAAAAGTCACTCAACTTGCGCATGGGCTGTTTGTAGAAGTGCTGTAAAGGATTGTGATTTACTCGTATGCGACTATAATCACCTCTTTATTGAAAGCATAAGGGAGAGATCGTTAATCTCTATGAATTTAGAATTGGAGGATTTAATCATAATTGTAGACGAGGCACATAACTTGCCAGAACGAGTTCGACTTGGGATGCAAAGAAGACTTTTTCCTGAGATGATTTTGAACGCGAAAAGTGAGGTTGAGGAACATTTAGAGACATTAATTTCCACAAAAAATGAGAATCTTTCCAAATCCATAATCGAGTATAAGTGGACTTTGGATGTTTGTAAAAAATTCGAAAAGGTTCTATCGTCGAAATATGATGATATGTTCTTGCAAGTCACTAATTCAGATCAAGACGAGTTGCATATCAGCACAGATTCTGTAATTGAATGGTTTACAAAATCAATAACCCATGTCAATGAATCTGGCGAGTACGAGAAGTTACATATTAGCAATAAAGCAACCATATTATTATCAAAATTTGCGAGATTTCTGTCCGAGGTAAAAGTGGATATCGATGAAGGCGGTATAAATGAAAAGTCAAGTGACCTGCTATCACAATTGATTGAAGTATTAATCAAATATGGAAATACAACTGCAATATCACTGATTTATGATGTAAACTTTGGTAAGAAAGGCCGGATAACATCCAGTCTTCTCGATGCGGGGTTGGTAGCAGGACCAGTTTTTGCGGGAGTTTTTGGAGCCATTTTGATGTCCGGGACTCTTAATCCTCCAAATATGTATGCTGACTTATTAGGCATTGAAAATAGTAATCAATCAATCCATAAATCTCCATTTGAAGACTTCAAAAGACCAATTCTAGTTGCAACAGACGTGTCTACTAAATTGTCAAGTAGAAATAGAATAAATACTCAAAAAATCCAGAAACATATCTACTCGATTGCTCAAAACACACCAGGTAATGTCGCAGTGTTTGCACCATCGTATAAACTTCTAACAGAGTTTACTGAAGATTTATTCATTCCAAACAGGAGAAAACTAATCGAGGATAGAGATTGGTCAAAGCAAGACGTAACTGATTTGTTAGTAAAATTAAACGAAGCCAAAAGATCGGGAACGAAACCAATTATTTTTGGAGGAGTTTTTGGAGGTAGGTTATCTGAAGGAATTGACTATTCAGGCGGAATTCTGGATACTGTAATTTGCATCGGGATTCAAAATCCAGTGCCAAACCTACTGCAAAAGTCGTACGGCTCATACATAAAAGAAAAATTTGGACAGAGTAACTTTTGGCGATATGCCAACTCTCAACCTGCTGTAAATACAATTCTCCAAGCAATGGGTAGACCGATTCGTTCAATGGGAGACAGAGCGTTGATTGTTTTGCTTGACAAAAGAAATTTAGATAGAACATATTCTATTTGTTACCCACCTAACACAAAAATGAACCAGGTAGGCAACGCAGAAGGTTCTGGACGTTTTACAAAGAGGTTCTTTTCAAAGGTCCACCGTGAGGAAAACATCTGAAAGGTTCAATACTGGCCACCTAGGGAGACATAAATATGGAAGAATGGAAAGAAGTCGAAATAGAGACTGTTAGTGATGGACTTGACGCCTCACCAACAGAACTTCATGCATCCTTTGAGATTACCAGTGATCACCTCTCTGAAGTCAGGGACAGGCATACAATGATGCTAGTAAATTCTGGCGAATTACCAGAAAAGCATCTCGATTCAATCGCTCCTGAGAGGCGACTCGATTGGATGCTTGAAGAGTTAAACGGGGTTAGACACGATGGCGGTCTTGTCATACCACTACAAGGCACGGAATCCGAAAATGTAGACTTAAGTTTTGGAGAAATTGAAGGATCCAATTACCTTCGCCTCAAAATCGGTAGTTTGGATAGAAAACTACCGCTTCCAAGAGATGCATTAGATATCAAAGCGATAATTGAAAATGGAATTTTAAAACTCGATTGGTGATTACCGATTAGGAATATCAGCTATCTGCGAAATCTCGCTTACAACTCTTGTTAGAGCTTCCTGTGCATTATTCTTGTCAACTTGGCCCATTTCATGGCGGCTATACCTAGCCTCTTCGAACACGTTATCAAGGGATGACAATGCCTCATCTGATAGATTAGGGAGTGCCGCTCTTATTGCCATTTCAAATTCTCTTACCGTTTCAAAGTCTCTACGTAGGAAACCACGGCCCATCAACACGTGAACTAGGCTTTCATAGCATTGGAAAATTGCTTCACGCATCGAGTCACCGGCTGCCAGTAGTTCGGCAGTGTATGAGAAAATATCTGCAATCTCCTTTGCTGCTGATTCAGCTTTTCTTCTCATTATGACGAATGTCGTGACGGCACCAAGAACCAAAAATACTAGTATGTAAAACCAAATTGATTGGAATATAGATGAGTCATCTCCCTCGTATTCATATACAATAGAGTTAGCTTGGTTGAACTTATTGTTGAAATTGTTGATGGACTCATCAGAGAGTATAGCGTTAGGTGACATTGAGAGTTTTATTGTCAATTCGCCGTAAGTGGATGTATCTCCATATTGTGGTTCTGAATTGAAAACAAATACTGCTAATCCACCGTTACTGGTTCTAACCACCTGTTGATCTACCCGTTCTCCGTCTTTGTCCTCTAGATATACGGCAATTGAAATTTCATCCACACCTTCATAAATACCTTCACTTATCTCTGTCTCCAATTTTATTGAGCCTTGGATTACTTCTTGTTCATCCTCAACAACTGTATCTATTCTTAGGTCTGCAATTTCTTCAACTAGGTTGACCCTAATTTGGATGCTGTCTGTGAAAGAATTACCAGAACGCAAATACTGAGAATTATTCTGAGGCGTTTCAACGTTTAGCTGAATAGTCCCCGGATTTATCCAAGAGGGCGCAATTGCTGTCATGGTGAAAGTACCGCTATTCCAAATGACATTATTTGTGATACATCGAGCATCATTAGCCCCGGATGAGCAGTCAAGACCGTCTCCGAGATTTAGTATCGCGTTATTGATTAATGCACCTTCTCCACCTACTTCCGTGACTCTGCCTACAATTCGGATTAAGTCTTGGCCTTCTGAACTACCCCTAATCACATAGGAATTGATTTCGTCAATTTCGACCGTTACCTCAGCCCAAACTGTTACTGTTACGTTTGTGGAAGTTGGTAGATGTCCAGGACTACCGATGAACTCGAATTTCATTACGTGATCTCCCCTGTCATATGAGGATTGAGCCCTTATAGAGGTGCTAAATTCTCCTGCCTCAGAGGTTACTACTGTCGCAACAACAGAATCGCCGAGGTATATAGAGATGGTTTCTCCAGCAAGCCCGTCGTTTAATGCTGTGTCAATGTCATATAGACTGCCTGTTATCTCCCAGAAGTCATTTCTTGTAACGTCAACTTCGGAGATACTTACCGACATTTCTGACCTGTGGGCCAAAAAGAAGGTTGTGTTACCTTGACCTGCTCGATAGAATTCTTGCGCTGGAACATCTGCGATGACTGTGTGATTCCCATCTTCAAATATGTTCGGAACCTGCCAAACAAAACTGAAGTTTCCATTTGAATCGGTTGTAGCATTTCCTATTGTTATGCCGTCAATGCTAACCAGGACAGACATATTCTCCAGCGGACTTAGCTGATTGTCCCCAACGAATCCATCAATTGTGGTTAATTGCTCTACTGCAAGAGGAGATTCAACGTTTATTTCTACTACAATTTTTGAATATACTGTCCATGTTCCACTATTTTGGGATGGTAGATATCCTGTTGAACCCGTAAATCTAGTCTCTAGTAATACAGGTCCAAGTGTTGCATCAGCAGGAACAGGGTGGATTGCTGTGAATGAACCATCTGCTGTTGTGGTAACATTCGTAAGGAAAACTCCTCCCAACCAAATTTCTATTGTCTGGTCCTCAAGAGGATTATCGACTAAGTCTAGGAGTCTTCCTTGAATTGTAAGGATATCCTCTCTGTCAACCTGTCCACCAGGAGTTAGAAGTAGTATTTTTGTCGGGACTGCAACCGTGAAATTAACAATCGCCGAACTTGGACGATAGAAATCAGGATTGGCACTATCTCCTTCCCCTATTGGGTCCACCCAGTCTCTTCCCCCTGCAAACTTCACCAAAATCTCATGAGTCCCAGCGCTAATGCTCTCAGGTGAATTCCATACAAACTCAAATGAGCCGTCCACGTCACTAGTCTGGACACTTGCGACTGACACTCCGTCTATCATCAAGTAAACAATTGCAATAGAGTTGTTTCCATTCTCTCTGAGTACTGAATCAAGATCGTCTAGTAATGTTCCGTTTACGTATAGCGTTTCCCCCGCAGTTATTGAGGCCGAGCTTTCGGTGATATTAATCACAGTTGTGCCCAAAACAACAAACCTCACGGTCGCTGTATCGCCAACTAATCCTGTTGTTCCCGGAATACCTGTAAAGTTTGCATCAAGATTATGGAATCCAACCTCAACGTCCGCAGGAACTGTAAGGTTTACATCTATCACACCAAAGGAATCTGTTGTGCCTAGTGTGGATACTTGTGTATCGTTTATTGTTACTGTCACCTGGACCCCAACAACGGGAACTCCGGTATTATCCAAAAGTTGTAGCCTTCCATTAACATCATCACCTCTATCCGTTCTATCGTTGAGAGATGGCTGGTTAGCACCATCTATTGATGGCTTAACGAAAGTTAGAATCGTAAATCCTCTACTGTCAAAAGACTGATTCGCAATAGACCCTGAGTAAAAGTTCACTGAGGGTATATATTGTGCTTCGGCAATATGAGATCCGGCTTTGAATCCTGATGAAAGTATGATTTCAGCACTCCAACTACC
The DNA here is from genome assembly GCA_002507425.1 of Euryarchaeota archaeon UBA53. Taxonomy (GTDB): domain Archaea; phylum Thermoplasmatota; class Poseidoniia; order Poseidoniales; family Poseidoniaceae; genus MGIIa-K1. The sequence continues at coordinate 13,773 of DAZU01000042.1, read as the reverse complement.
ATTTGCTAAAATCTGTCCATTAGTAAGGGTAAATCCTGTTGCATTCCCGTCAATCGTGAACAACACATTTGCGGATAATGGGTCACCATTTCTAAGCTGTAAGGCGCTACCATTATCGCTTTCAACTGTTCCAGTAATTGTAAATGACTCACCTGCAACTGGATTAGCAATAATCGGGTCTACTACCAAGATTGTGATTGATCTAATTGTTATCGTAGAGATGTTTCTTTGGGTGGAAAGAAGGTCAAAACTACCATTATAGAACAAACCAATTGTAACCAAACCTAGAGGTTGGTCAAAGGGTATTGGGTGGACAAAGCTTGTGAGCCCTTGGTTATCTGTTGAGTTAGATGCCAACCAAGTTTCATCGAACAATACGTCAATAGTATAATTCTCTAAAGGCTGGAAAAGATTTGAAGATTCTACCAATTGAAGAGATATGTTAACGCTTGTTCCACGATTTACTATCATTGGATTTAGCGGTTGCACGTTTTCAAATTGCGTAACTCCTTGAACTAGAATTGAGTGATTGCTGGAATCACTCAAGTAAAACGGAGAGGAACCTTCAACTACTGATATTATCAAATTCCTTGGTCCTCTTTCTGTTCCGTTATTGAGCACATCAGTAGGAACTGAAAAGTTGAAACTGCCGTTTATGGTGGTGAAAACTGCGTTTATCAATTTCTCATCGGGATTATCTAGCCAAAATATATCAATTGCAACAGATGTTGTAAGATTTCTTGTTGCATTATCTCCGTCTTCAACCTGGCCGATTACTTGGAAGTTTACTCCCGCAGTGACGGTTGATGGGATTGAATCGACTCGGATGTTAGAGGCAACTTGCACTGTTAGATTGATATCTGTATGATTTCCATAGTGTCGAGTTGCTCCAGCTGACTTTACAGCAGTCAAATCATCTAAAACTTCCATCCTAAGAGTGTATTGGCCTGGATCAACACCTGTGATTAACCAAGAAAGGGTGGTGTTGCCCTCATTGTCGGTTGATGAATTTCCGATTGAAATATTCGCCCCACCGTAGTCTAGTATGTAGTTTACAACAGCCCCACTTAGGTTTGATCCATCTGCAACATCTGTGACTCTGGCTTGTAGATCAATTGAGGTATTAATTGTGGCTATTAGATTATCTAGTGGTCCAGCATTTACAACAACCTCAGATTCAATACCCCAGGTAGTTGATGGCGGTTGAGGAGGAGACGGTGGAGTTGTTGAATCTATCCAGATGTAGTAAGCTCCGCCAACTGGTGCTGCTGATTGGAAGTCCGCAAATATATTGATATCATATACTGAAGATGGTAAATTTGTTGGAGCTGTAATACTCAAATTATAGGCGCCAGTTGTGTTATTCAGCAACCCGTTTGCAAGGTCTATCGGCCCTTCAGGTGTTATCAATTCTGCTCGGATTATAGATTCATTATTTAGAACAGTATTTCCATGCACAGAATCTGTAATATCGCCAATTACCCACGTAGAATTACCCAAGTATGTCCAATCGTCTATTACGGTTACAGTCACATCAACTGTACCCATTATTCTTAGTTCGGAAGAGTTTGTTGACGGTTGGAAGAAATCATTTCCAGCGAAAGCCATCTCGAATGAATAATCCCCAGCAAACAAGTTAGAATCGGTTGTGAATGTGGGCGAAATTGTGCTAGATTCTGGGTCGATAGTTGTATTTACGGTTGTTCCATTAAAATCGAAGGTAAAGGTACCCGTTAAGTTGAGTTCAAACTGACCGCCGAGGTGATCTCTGACGATTACTATGATTCCAACTTCGCTACCTCTAATTTGGGAATTTGCCTGTAATTCCATGAACAATTTGCCTTGCAAAAACCAATCTGTAGTCGAGGTATTGAGTGAGTCCGTAGCGTCTAAATCATCAGGATAGAAAATAAGTTCCAATTCGATATCTCCAGCCCTTACAAAGGTAGTATTTATGTCCAAAAGATGCGCAATTGCAAACGAACCATTTACTGTTTGGTTAAATAACTCAACAAACGTGCCACCACCGTTTAATTCACGCATGCCAAACGAAAGATTCCCTGTAAGTGGCGTAGGAGATACGCCAAATGAATTGGCGCTTCCATTAATGTAGACCATTTCCCCTATTTGGAGAATCGAATTATTATTTGTTGGACCTTCAATTGTAGCAACTAGATTAGGCGCATCTCGGACATCTAAAACAATAGAATGTGTAGATGGTCTAAGATGGAATTGTGGGCTCCCAACTGATTGAGAATTGTCTTGCCACCCGCTGAAACCGAGAGTTGCAGATATGTTAGTCTTAACTTCCAGTTCATCTAAAGTTACGTTAATTTCCCAGACACCACCCGGACCGACGTCGCCAGAAATATTGGTTTGGCCATCTTCAGATGATATGAAATTAAGCCAAACCTCAAGATTATCAATATTTTCTACACCTCCGGTAGAATTACTCTCAAGCAGCAATTGGCCAGAAATTACAGTGGTTGCTCCCGCACCGACTACCGGTTGATCAATTGCACCTGGTTCTAAGTGACTAATTACTGAGTCATCAGTGATGTTTAGGAGAACTTCTAAGTCAATTCCATCATATGAAACATATCCGCTTTGTATGTGTTCTATTACAATGCTAGCGAATCCAGGAATTACCGGGGATTCCATCGACCCATTTAGGGCGAAATTACCATTAGAATCGGTTGTAATAGTACCAAATAGGTTGTTGAAGGATGCTGCTGTACCCGGTACATTTTCAACATCATCAACACCAACAACATAACCTCTTAGGGTAATGTCTGGAATAGCGGTCGAATTTTCGGCATATTGTAAGGTGCCGGAAACAACCACTTCAGTTTGTCCATCCCTGTCGTAAGTTGTTGGAGACCATGAAAGGTTCACAATTTCAATCTCCTCTGGGTCTGGACAAGCATCAAAGGGAATCCATCCAAGGTCGTCTCCTCCGCTGCCGGGGCTCAATTCTAATCTGACTTCACCCCATTGACTGTAGGCGGTTCCAAATACAGCGTAGCCGTTACCTGTCCAGGTCCCGCCTTTGTATCCAGTCACAAACCTTGCAGGCAAACCTGCAAGCCTTGCCATTGTCACAAATACCGTTGTGAAATCAGAACAAGTTCCTTCCCGTGACCTATTCAATAGGTCATAAGTCAAGTCAGCCTGAGGTGGAACTCCACTTCCGTTATAATTTCGTTTGAAATCAAATGTAGAATTCCCGTCTCTCAGGAATGTTGCAATGGCATCAGCTTTTGAGTATGCATCAGTTGCACCAGCAGCGCTGATAACGTCATCAGTGAGGTTTTTGACATATGATTCTGGAAGAGAGAGATTTGTAAATTGACTTGGTAGGATTGTTTCGTAATCGGAATTAGTTCCCGCGATAGTGTTCGTAGCAATAGTACTCCAGTCAAACCAATACTCGTATTCTTCAACCCAAACAGCGTCGAGTAATCCAGCAGTAATCTCGTAACTATGTGTATCATTTGTTCTAGACATGGCTAGGGATGCATCTGACCAAAATGTAATGTTGTAAAGGTATGCAGACATGGGCACTTTCCCACTAAGCATTGGAGTTGGAAATTCCATATTCCATGCAACAGTGTCGTTAGCGAAGTTAGCAGACGCTAGGTTTGTGAAGTTGGAATAAGGAGCATTAATTTGCGTTGCAGGATGTGTATCAGTTTCAATCCCATATGCTGCTCCAGTGTAATAGTCATAGGTGTGTAGTCTCCACCTGTGATCTCGGTTGAGGTCGACAACGCCACTAGTGTTATTTGCCCAAAATACAATATCGCTCCTTACTATATCGTCGCTTGGATCAAACGGGTCAAATGGTGACCCTTGACAATTTGTGAACCAAAATTGCTGTGGGCATTCGTCACCATCCAACATTCCGCCGCCGTCAGTATCAGGATTGCGCCAGTCAGTTCCAGTTTGATTCTCCACAGCGTCAGGAATGGAATCTCCATCGAAATCGTCCGGGAACACATCGTCTGAAGGGTCATTTTCAGGATTCGTTGAATCAAAATATTCCTGTTTATCGTTCACTCCACCTGAATCTGTATCGAGGTTGTCTTCTTCTGTAACCCAAATGTCCTGACTACCGTTAGTAATACCTATCCACGAATTATCGCATCCGGTTGAGGTTTCGAAGTAGTTGTTTAATCCATCCCCATCGTCGTCAAGGTTATTGTCACATGGTTCTAATGGGTCTGTTCCAACTAATACCTCATCTAGGTCATTTACACCATCACCATCAGAATCAAACAAAGTCGGGTTTGAGAAGTATCCGCGCACACCTAGAGTTTCTTCCCAGTCAGCTAAACCATCACCATCTGTATCTGAATAATCGTCATCACAGTAACTTGGAAATGTGCCGGATGTGAGGTCATGGCACCATGAGTTGTTCCAACTTTCAACAGAGGTTGAACCAGCAGGTGGAGAAACAAGGACTCCTTGCAAGACGTTATTTACCTCCGAAGTGTATGAAAATTGCGTGTATGTTCCTGAGCTATTGTAATATCCAATTCCGCCGGCAGGAGAGAATCCTGAGCCATCAACCAATGTCAATTGCCTTGATCCTGAATTATATGCTCCTGCGCCGAATGTTGAGATAAAATTAGTAAATGAATCGCAGGGATCTGTTCCATGTGTCATATTGAGTTCATCGCCATCGTTTACTCCCCCATAATCGGAATCTGCTAGATTCCAAAGAGTGCAGGAAAGATTTTCTTGCCAGTTCTCGATTCCATCATTATCAAAATCACCAGAATCTTCTCTTCTTGTAGGGTCGGTTTCGTTAGCGTCTACTATGCCATTTCCGTTGGTATCTTCATCGCCATCATCGAACGCATCACCGTCTGTGTTATTGTTACGGGGATCACTAGGCTGAGCAGGAGATCCGTATTGTCCATTAACTTCAACACCGTCATCAATTCCATCTGAATCTGTATCGGCATTAGTTGGATCTGTTAACAACGTGAGCGCTTCATGTGAATCGTTTAGGCCATCGTTATCGGTATCCGAATCAAGTGGGTTGGTTGAAGTTATTCCATCAGTTTCCGCAGTCAAAGTTGCACAGCCACCAGGACCTATTCCTAAGTGTGGAGAACATGGCGTTGTCGTCTCTGTGAAGGAACCATCTGGACCTGGACGATAGCAGGGCTGCCCACCACAATTCGTAGTCCATGATGGGTTGATATATTCGTAGAGATTGATTAATCCGTCTCCGTCTGGGTCACCATTTGCGCCATCTGCGTTGGATGCAGATGTGGCATTCAGACCGTTTGATGCCTCCCAACCATCTGGCATTCCGTCACCGTCTGTATCCCATCCATTCGGATCTTCATCAAACACACCATCGCCATCGTCATCATTTGTGGCACAATCAGCGTCACCATCAAAATCATTATCATTTGAATCAACCATGCCATCCTTGTCATTGTCAAATCCATCTGTGCAGATGTTTCCAACTGGATCTTCGTCACACAAAATCACAGTCCCAGTTCCATCAGAACCAGCATCACCACATCCAAGTTGATTATATTGCATGGCATTTTCTTCATCCCAATTGTTCACTGGGACCGTACCATTCCACCATACCCCGTTATCTAGTTTGGAAGATGTAGATGATAAGTCCCAATTTGCTGGTTGGCCGTAATTATACTCTTGAAGATTTGAAAATCCGTCTCCATCAGGATCACCAATTGCGCCATTCTCATTATTTGCAGAAAGTGGATCTAACCCATATTGCCACTCCCAGCCGTCTGGGAGCTGATCATTGTCTGAGTCCCAATCATTTGGCTGCGTATTAATAAGATACTCGAGCCCATAAGTAAGACCATCTCCGTCTTGGTCTGTCGATGCAAGAGCACTGAATGAAACAAACTCTATTGAAGCTACTGTGGACAAAAGCATAAGGATAGCTAGACTCAAGGATTTAGTCTTTTTTTTGCTTAATTTATCAATCGGTTTTGGTCGCGCTGACGAGTGAACGGAGGACATACTCAAAACTGACACCAATTCTCCGTATAACCAAAGGCACTTAATGGAAATGGTGCATTGTTCATACACAAATCTCGCAAAATCTCCCCGTAGGGGAGAATTTGTTTTTGCAATTACAGGTTCAAATATCCTCTAAATCCTCAAGCAATTCAAGATCATCTTCTAGGTCTTCTTCGGTTGTAACAGCCTCTGGGATATCATCCAAATCATCTGAAATTGATTGGATTTCTTGCTCTTCCTCTTCCCACGCAGCAGCATCACGTGCAGAGCTTTGACCCCGCCTGTAAACTGCTAGGAATATGATTAGTAGAATCCCAACATAGAGCCCCAATGTTTGAGGATTGCTGAAGTCAGTTGCAGCATTAACAATACAATCCAAACCTTCACATTCTGTTGTGAAGACAAATTGTGGAGTCTGTTTTAGTAAGTTTGTGCTTACTTCATCATCCAGAGGCTCAACTGATAGAACTACAATCGCATCCTGTCCTGCTACAACATCGTCAGATGATTTTAGAATTAAGGTGAAATCTTGTGTGCTGAAGGGGCCAATTTCAAGCAAAATTGTATTCCCAGATTGGGCTGACCCACTCTTGGAGAATTTTGCTGTCCAGCCTGTTGGCAACGTCTGGGCAGAAACAATAACGTCTAAAATCACATTATTCGAGTTCTCTACCCTAAACTCGTAATCCTGTTCAGAGTTAGGCAAAAATGGTGTTAACTCTGTAACACGTTCAACGAAGATTTGGCCGGGTTTTACCTCTTCTTTGACTTCAATTTGCATTGGAAGGTCGAAGTATCTTGCATCCTCTCCACTAGCAACTTCCTCTGTAACTCGTAAATACAGGGTATGATTACCAGCCAAAACCTGATCTCTCATTTGGATTTTAACCTCTACGTCAGCATATGTTCCTGAGCTCAGTTGAAGAGCAATAACATCTTGTCCATCATCGCCTTTTATGCTGAAATCCCATGATGCATATGATGGGTCGCCAGTATCTTCATTGGTATTTTTATCGAGCTTATCTGGAGAAATAATTCGCCATGTATTGTCACCAGTTTCGTTCGTGCTATCTGTTATCCTAACGGTAAACTCAACAGACTCGCCGGGATCTACCGGCCCAACAGTCCCTATATCTTGACCATCAGAGTCTGAAATTACCTCTGCGAGTATACCAAAAGTTCTATGCACTGTAAACGAAACAATCGAACTCATTTGATCATCTCCCGTAGAGAAGCAGATTATTGTGAATAATCCGATGTCCACATCATCTCTATTTGTCGGAGGATAAATCTTCAAAATGAGAGTCATGGTTTCATGAGACCCTATGTCGGGTGTTACTGAATATGGCCCTTCTGTCTCAAGTTCTGAGCCTGTATCATTGTCAAAAAATGCATACGTCCAAGAGGAGCTAGGAGTTTCATCTACCTTTAGTCTGTAAGTGTCTGTGTCAAAACCTGCATTGAATAAATCAAGGTAAAATGGTTCCCCGGGTATCGTCATATCTGAATCAATATAATGTGAAACTGCTTCATCAAATGCTTCGGGTCGATTTGAGTCTGCGATTTGCATTTGATGATCCTCATCCTCATAGACGCTCATTCTAGGAGGGGCGAAGACTCCTACTTCTTCGATATCCATCACAATCTTTTCTATCACAGCTTCCTCTCGAACATTATCTTCGTTCTCAACGAAACCTCTAGCCCAAACTTCAATTCTTTCAGGGGCTGTTGAAAGATCGCCATCTGGGGCTTCAATTGACAGTGTAGCAATCTTGAAGGAACCACCGCCGGATAAAGAATAGCCCGCAGGTTGGTCCCATAGTGGGTCGGACCAAGTTGATGGTAGTGAAGTAAATAATTCAAACTCGACATCCATTTGAATACCTGCTGAGCCCGTATGTTCGACCATGAATTCGACACTGCTTATCTGACCTGGAGCTATCAACACACTGTCAGCCTGATCGACTGGAAGAGAAAGATACATTCCATACTCCATGAAATCGATACCTACGTGCCTGTAAACAACCACGTGACCTTGAACATCTGTTATTTCTAGAGACAGATTGTAATGCCCAGCTGCCATTCCTGCTTCGTAAGTCCATGTATAGTTTCCAACTAACCCATTATTATCTAACCTTAAATCATCATCTTCGAACTCTTTATCGAAAACAGAATTTGTTCCAGATGGAGTTGAAAGAACGAGATTTACTGAATTTATATCATCTCTGCCAAAAGCATCTCTTACATCTACGGAGAATTGAATCGTCCTAAAGTCTGGCCTATGGTTGGGAGACCACTCGAGTTTTTCCGCATCTGTCCATATGCCGCCAGGAGCGTGCACCTTGACTTTTGAATCTGCTAATGCATTAGCTTTTAGGGAAAGCCTAGAGAACCCATTAGTTTGTTCTACATCGCCATATGCAACCAATACTTCACACTCCCCAGACTGACCGACTCCTCCTTGCCCCTCACATGAGGCAGAACCATCGATTTGGAGCCTCAATTGTGCACCCTGTTGGATTGTGAATCCTTCCTCTGGAACATCGAAAAACACTTCATTTAGAGTCCATGAACAATCGCTGTTAAAGAAACCACTGCTACAAGGGTCATCTAAGCTCATCGTTTCTGTGTATGTCTGACCACCAACTGAGTTGAGTGTGAATGTTAAATCAGCAGTTGATTGTTCTTGACCTTTGAATTGTAGGTAAATGTAGAGATGTATCTCGGTTGCACTACCTTGGCCGTAAACTGTTAAATCGCTAATGAGATCCTCTGAGCGAAATTCTACACCTGAGAGGATACTTCCTTCCCTGTGCGCTCCATCAGGTTCAATAGTGGTTATTGCTCCATCTCCACCTGAATTTCCTTCTTCATCCAAATAAAGATTGTATGTTTCCAAGTTGGCTGGTGCTTTTTCTAAAACAACCTCGTCTTCTAAAATCGAAACATCAGTCATTGGTAATAACGATGTAAGCATCATTATCAGGACGAGGAGTGGTAGTAATCGCGATTTGAGCATGCGCACCAAACTCCCGTCTGCATAGGGGTGTTAAACGGTTTTGCACATATTGCGCAACAAAACAATCACCCTTCGGGTGAATAAGAAATTTCGAACCGCATTACAAATTGAATAGTTTAAATTGATTTATTGAATATTTTCTTGCCGTTCCATGTCGTAATAGAAACCCATGTAAAAGCGAATATTTTAGTTGATGTCAATTATACATATCTATGAAAACTTGGTTATTATCCGAGTGTTTCATTAATTCCGATATGCGGGGTTTGGACGGGCGGGGGTTGCCGAGTGGTCAAAGGCGCCGGGCTTAAGATCCGGTCTCGATGAGTTCGTGAGTTCAAATCTCACCCCCTGCACCTCTAACTTACAGACCACCCACCATCAACGGGCAGTATGAATCCTGTGATGTAATCTGCATTGGCGAGGAATTTCACGGCGTTTGAGATGTCCTTTGGCTCACCTGCCCTCCCGAGTGGAATATTGTTGACAATTTCATCAAACCTATCTTTCTCCCAAGATGCTGCGAGTATTGCTCCGGGAGCAATTCCGTTTACCCTGATATCGGGTGCGAGCTCACCTGAAAGATTTAGCAATAATTGGCGTAAAGCCGCTTTTGTTGCGGTGTAGTGACTCAACTCTTCCCAAGATTGCCCCCAACTTGTATCTACAATTCCTATAACACAGCCCTTCTTTGCTTTTATTTTTGGTAGCAAGCCTTGAGTAATGAAGAATGGTGCATCCAGGTGAATTGCTGTAAATCTTCTCAATTCTTGAGGTGTTACTTTGGAAAATTCAGATTGGCTATAGATAGATGCATTGTGTATTAGCAAATCTATTCCACCATGTTCTTTTACCAAATCATGGTCATGAATTTCTTCAATAACTCTGAACAAATCTTCATCTTCTGACAAATCACCACTCACCACAGCCCCTTCTCCCCTTTGTATCAAATGTCTTGCTTGGGTTATGGAACGATTACAATGAACTATAACAGCCCAGCCATCATCTAGTAATGTGGTAACTATGTTAGCTCCAATTCTTTTGGCTCCGCCAGTTATTACTGCTACTCTCATGGCAGCGGGGAACAAGTTACGAGACTTGAATGCTCGTAAACTATCATACCCACTCTTTTTGCACCTCATCCCTTCGGGATGGTTGGAGGGAAGACAATGACAGTTCGCAAATTGAATATGGCAAAGACTCGAAGTCGCTTGCCAGATTGGTTTCGAACAAGGCTTCCGTCCGGCGAATTACAAAAAAAATTCAATGAAACAAAAAGCACGGTAACAGACAATATGCTCCACACGGTTTGCCAAGAAGCTAGATGTCCCAATATCCACGAATGCTGGGCCGCAAAAGATGCAACTTTCATGGTAGCAGGGCAAGAATGTACTAGAAGCTGTAAATTCTGCGCAGTTGGAACTGTAAGAGTTCCGCCACCGCTAGATGTGAACGAACCTGCAAATGTTGCTCATGCAGTTTCAGCTATGGATTTGAACCATGCAGTAATTACAGTCGTCAATAGGGATGATTTACCAGATAGCGGAGCAAGCCACTATCGGAAATGCCTAGAGGCAATCAGACAAAAAGTGCCAAGTGTTACGCTAGAATTATTGTGTAGTGATCTTGCAGGAGACCACAAAGATTTAGCGGATTTATTGCTAAATCTGGACATTCAAGTATTTGCTCACAACGTAGAATGTGTTCCAAGACTAGACCTAAAGGTAAGAGATCGAAGAGCTTCATTTGAACAATCTTTGGGTATTCTTATCGAGGCCAAAAAGTTGCGACCGGATATACTAACAAAATCTTCGATAATGGTTGGTCTAGGTGAAACAGACGACGAAATAACTGATGCACTTCAAAGATTAAGAGAAGCAAAAGTTGACTTGGTTACCATTGGACAATATCTTGCACCCAGTCCAAAACATCTACCCGTTGACAGGTTCCCTGAACCTATCAGCTATGACAGATGGAGCGGACAAATAGAACGAATGGGTTTCTTGGGCTGGGCATGTGGCCCCCTAGTGCGATCATCATATCGTGCAGGCGAGTTGCTCGCAAGAGCAAGAGCCAAGTTAAAACTAAAAGCGGAGTAATGAGTCAAATGTCAGAAAATAAGGGCAGAACTATGGAAAACTACACCGTACCAGACGCTCCTTTCAGGCCAGGCGACAAAGCTGATTTCGGACAAAAATGGAAAGAACAGCCTAGTGATCTTGACCGCCCTGATCCGGTCGAATCAAGTGCCTTGGATACCGAAAAACATGCACACGGGCTGATTAGAGTTCTTGGCGATGACAATACAGCATCAGGAGAATGGGATCCCAAACTCGATGCTAACGAATTAATTCGAGGCCTGGAAATGATGATGCGTCTGAGAATCTTTGACGACCGCATGATAAAAATGCAAAGGACTGGAAAGTTGTCTTTTTACATGCGTTCTTTAGGAGAAGAAGCAGTTGCAATTGCCCAAACGATGGCTCTAGACGAGAAAGATTGGGTGTTCCCATCATACAGACAACCCGGTGCTCAGTTTGTCAGAGGCAGGGACATGGTGAGTATGATATGCCACTGTATTGGAAATACAGAAGATAACATACGAGGCAGGCAAATGCCTGTTCACTACTCTTGGAAAGAAGGACACTTTATATCAATTTCAAGCCCGGTTGGAACCCAATTTAGTCAAGCTGTTGGTGTTGCAATGGCCTCTGCATATAAGGGAGAAGATCAGGCTACGATAACATGGTTAGGGGATGGAACAAGTGCTCAAGGAGATTTCCACTACGGTCTAAATTTTGCGTCTGTCTTCAAACCACCAGTCATACTAAATGTAGTCAACAACCAATGGGCAATTTCAACTCATAAAAACCTCGCAACCGGAGGATCTAACTTCGCTGCTAGAGGTTTAGCATACGATATTCCTTCCCTTAGAGTAGATGGAAATGACTTCCTAGCATTGTATTCTGTCACAAAATGGGCACGAGAAAGGGCTAGAGCTGGAAAGGGAGCCACTTACATTGAAGTTTACACCTATCGAGCTGGAGCTCATTCATCTTCTGACGATCCGACAAGATATAGGCCGGGTGATGAGTTCAAGTGTTGGCCAGGTGGAGATCCTGTTGATAGGCTAAAGGACCATCTGATAAAAATAGGGGCATGGTCTGAAGATAAGAATATCGAACTGACCGAAAAAATAGACTCAGAGGTTATTGCTGCATACAAAGAAGCATGCACCTTTGGAGACCTAGCAAACGGCCCATTCCCACCTTCATCAACGATATTTACAGAAGTCTATGAAGAGGTCCCTTGGCACATTCAAGAACAAAGGGAAGAGTTGGGTAAGTGAGGTGGTTAAATGAAAGAAATGAATATGATTGAATCACTGAACAGCGCTTTAGATAACATGCTTGAGAAACATGACAATGTTGTTATTTTTGGAGAGGATGTTGGATATTTTGGAGGAGTTTTCAGAGTAACTGACGGACTGCAAGAGAAGCATGGATTGCAACGTGTCTTTGACGCTCCCCTTGCTGAAGGTGGTATTGCAGCTATCGCATTTGGAATGGGGCTCAACGGATTGAGACCTATTGCAGAAATACAATTTGCAGATTACATATTTCCTGCCTACGACCAAATAGTCAACGAAATTGCAAAAATAAGGCACAGGTCTGGAGGAGAATTTTCAACGCCGCTTACCATAAGAACACCCGCTGGTGGTGGAATAAAGGGCGGACATCATCATTCCCAAAGCCCTGAATCTCAATTCACTCACACCCCTGGTTTGAAAGTAGTATACTGCTCGAATCCAAATAATGCCAAAGGGTTGCTGACTAGTGCCATAGAATCTAATGACCCTGTAATCTTCTTCGAACCAAAAAGGTGCTACCGAGGTCCGTTTTATGGAGATCCACACAATGTTCCTACTTGGAAAGGTCACCCAAAAGCAGAGGTTCCCGATGGATATTACTCGATTCCCTTAGAGAAAGCAGAGGTTATATTGCAAGGAAATTCTTGTACTGTAATTGCTTGGGGAGCAATGGTTCACGTTGCCGAACAAGGAATAAGAGACAGCGGAGTGGATGCTGAATTAATAGATTTACAGACTCTATTGCCATGGGATAGAGACACAGTCGTTAACTCTGTTAAAAAAACGGGTAGATGTGTAATAGTACACGAAGCCCCGAAAACAAGTGGATTTGGAGCTGAAATGAGTGCTTCTATACAAGAGAGGTGCTTCTGGCATCTTGAATCTCCAATAATCCGGGTAACGGGGTGGGATACACCGTTCCCGCATACGACAGAATGGGATTATCTTCCAAGCCCTGCCAGAATTGCAGAGGCGATTAAGAAAACACAGGAGGCATAAAAATGGGAATATTTGCGTTTAAGTTACCAGATATAGGAGAAGGAGTAGTCGAAGGAGAAGTTGTAGAATGGATGGTATCTGTTGGAGACACGGTAAAGGAAGACGACCCAATTTTATCAGTAATGACTGATAAAGCGACAGTAGAAATCCCATCTCCAACCGACGGAGTGGTGAAATCCTTGGTCGGTGAACCAGGAACGATACTTGCTGTAGGTCAAGTGTGTATCGAATTTGAAACAGAAGGTGATGATTCAGTCTCTGTTAGTGAGCCCGAAATGATTGAAGAGAAAACTGTTGACGAGCCAGTTGAAGAGGTATCTCAGCCAGAGTCCGTCAAAGAATTACCAAAGGCCGACCCAAAACCAGCCAAAAT